>JAZUMX010000713.1:0-5025 GCA_045603865.1 Thermoguttaceae bacterium | reverse complement strand
CCGCTTGGCCTCCGACTTGTATTCCGTCCATTTGATTTCCTGCCCGTCGATGCTGTACGTCGGCTTGGGCGAAGCGGTAATTTCAGCGATTCTTTCCAGAATCTGAGCGTGTATGGTGCGTAAAATGGTTTCGTTCATGATAATGAGGGGGAAAGAGAATTAGCAATTAGCAATTAGCAATTGGAAATTAGTGTAGCGCTTGCGTAATTGCTAATTGATAATTGACAATTGCTAATTTTTTATAGTACAAACAATCTGTATCGGACAAGGAACGGGACGCCTTTGGCGACGAGTCGGATCTCGACCAAATAATGCCGTCCCGCCAGGGTAAAGGCGTTGGCGCTGCTGACGTTCAACGTCCAGCAAAAATTGAACCCTTTGTCGTCTTCCGTCCACTGCGGATTCGTTTGCAGCTGGTTAAACAAAACTTCAAAGACGTTCAGCGCGACGTTGGTATGACCGACAATCGCCTTTCGCGATTCCGGCATGCAGATATTGTCGAGCAAATAAACGCTGTAGGTTATGGAATCGACGTCTGACGGTTTAACAAGAGCGCCGTTGAAGTCGACAATGCGCGCCATAAACGTTGCCGTCCCGTCTTGAAATACTGTTGCGTGGTAGTCGTTCATGATAGTTGCGAGTTGCGAGTTACGAGTTGCGAGAGGAATTTGTGTAACGCTTGCGATTTCTCGCTACTCGCTACTCGCAACTCAATTGCTAATTGCTAATTGCTCATTGCTAATTCTTAACAACAGCCTTCTTCTCCTGTCAGCCTGTTGTAAAGGATCCTGACCCTTGATTGGCATAAAAGTTGTTATTGACAATGTCGTACATTCCCGGCGCGTTGTCTGAATCGCGTTTGCAAGGATACAGGTCTATTGAGCTTGTTGTAAATTTATACAGTTTAATGTTTGAAGTCCAGTTGTTAACGCCTTCATAGCCCCCCGGTTTAACTGCAAAAATATAACAATCTACTGTAGACGTTGTTGTTGCCGTCCCGCTTGTATAATCTTGTCCGTCAAGCAGGAATTGCGAAGGCGACAAGCAGACGCGGTATTTTACGCCTGTTGTTATATTGGCGCTGCCAATTGACGTTGAGCCTACGATAAAACTCAATTTGTTTGCGCTTGTAAGCCATATTTTAACGTCGTTTGCGCCAAAACTGTTGCATCCTGCCAGACCGTTTACTCCATATTGAGCGCCAAGTCCCGAATTGTTAAATCCGACCCATTCAAACTCAAAATCAAAATATTGATGGTTAGCAAGCGAGCCGATATTCAGATACGGGTTATTATATGACGCATTTATGCTTTGCAAGTAATTGACAGGCGTATACCCGGCGGGCAATTTAACCCCGCTGATATAAAGCCTTTTTTTCGTTTGACAGTAATATTGAGCCTCATCCATGGTAGTTGCGCGGGGAATTTAAGTGGTAAGTGGTAAGTAGGGAGTGGGGAGTAGGGAGTGGGGAGTAGGGAGATTAAGCTTTTAGCTTCTAGCTCCTAGCTTGGATATTATTGTTTCAGACTTTAAATATAGACGCTGAGAACTACAAATGCACAAGCTAATGGCTAGTAGCTAATAGCTAGCAGCTTACAAACTATTCCCTATTCCCCATTCCCTATTCCCTCCTCTTGCCTACTGCCTTAACAACCGCCTGCTTCTCTGCGGTCGGAACATAAACGCAGGCGGCTTCAACCGACCCGAACTGAAACGGCCGCGGACAGGACTTCCAAAACAGGATGCGGCGTAAGATATCGAAAAAGGAAGGCTTCATGATAAATTTTCAATTGTCAATTAGCAATTATCAATTAAACGCAAGCGTCTCAAATAATTGCTAATTGCTCATTGCGAAAGGTTGAATGGCGGGCTGTGGAGTCGAACCACCCTCTCCTCTGGGTTTTATGCGCACTATTGCCCAGTATTCTCCCGTTAAACTATCCCGCCATTTTGCGATATATCCATCGAGGAACGCAAAGCGTAATTGCTAATTGCTAATTGCTCATTGCTAATTAACCCCCGTAACCGGCTCGGCGGAAGCGTTCGTTGTAACGGTTTTGGTTGCGTGCAGCGTTTCGCCGTCCGTCCGGTAAATCGACCAGGTTTTATCGGCGTTGAGACTGCTTTCCAGCGCGCCCAAAACCAGAGTCGTGAGGGAATGTTCCGCTGCGGTCGCCTCGACGTTGGAAACGGACCGGGACAGCGCCGCGTCCGCGATCTGGTTGGCAGTGGGGACGTCGGGCTGAGTAACAATCGTCATCGGCATGGCGGCGGCGGACGCGTGCGAAAACGTCAGCACGATTACGTCCGCGTTCATTTCCGCCGCGGTCAGGACGATTTTGTAAATCCCGGGCGAATGACTGGCGTCGACTTCCACCGCCGAATTCGTCGCCAGCGCAGGAGCGCCCCCGTCCAGCGACACGTAAACGCTTATCGACGTCGCCCCCGTTACAGGACTCCCGTCCGATGGATTGTACACAAAAAACGGGATCGTGGCTGATTGGTTCTTGATCATGGTTCGCTATTAATTTCTATTTGAATATCGTTTACCGTCCAGACTTCGACGATGGCGGATTCTTCTTGTCGCCATGATTTTGTAACGTATTGGGTTTCGGGGTTGTAGTCAGGAACGGGGGTTGTGGTTAGGGGGTATCCCAAGCCCAGCTGGACGACGAGGGCGTCGGGCGGGTTGGCGATGCGCCGGTTCTCGTGTCGAATCGATCGGACGCGAACGAGGCGGTTGTTGGTCAGAGTGTAGGTCATTCTATAACGCTCACTTTCTGGACGGTTCCAATATACGTTCCGAATCCCTGTTCAATTGCGACGCGGTACCGGGTCGACGCCTCGGGCACGAAGACGCCGTCGGAGCAGTCCGCCCCTTCAAAAATCCAGTCGTTCGTTCCGTCGGCGGGATAGGAAAACGTCGGCGCGGTCGAGCCCGCTGCGAATTCAAATCCGCAGTATTTCATCCCGGAGGCGGCGGACAGGTTGATCTGAGTAATGGCAGAGGAAGAGAACGTATAAAGCGTATTGTTCGCCAGCGTCAGGGTTATGCTGGCAGAGGAAATCGTTATTTCTGCCGTCTTGGCGACGGGGGGAGGCTGATAAATCATGGTAGTTGCGAGTTGCGAGAGATATTAGCAATTGTCAATTAGCAATTAGCAATTAAAACTTGTGATGACCGCGAAGCGTAATTGCTAATTGCTCATTGCTAATTGATAATTAAATCATCCGGTGCACTTAACAACGTAGCGCGGGTCGAGAACGGCGGGGACGCCGCGTTCGGACGCCTTGTAACGAACGAGAATGTCGCGTTCAAAGTTGGCGTCGGAATTGACTACTGAGCGGGTAACGCTGATGGGCCAGTTTTCCATGTACGCAAACGCCTTTTTGAAGTCGCCGAGGTACCAGTACTTCTTCGCGTCGGCTGCGTTCACGCCGGAGGCGACAAGACGTCGGTACGCCAGCGCGCTTTCCATGACGTCAAAATGACGCAGCGGGTTGCGGGTTTTAATCGACTGCGACGTCGACAGATTGAAAATGACTTCCCCGTCGAGGAACGTTCTGGCGGCGGCGAATCGGTACGCCGGCATGACGAGAACGGATTTCGGCTGAATGAGAATCGGCTCGCCGGTAGACGGGTCGAGCATATCGGCGAAAAGCTGTTCCGCCTTGTCGACGTTTTTGTAATCGACCAGCTCGTTGCTTGCCAGGGCGTTAATCCAGGGGCTTCCGCTGGCGGAATAGTACGTGTTGTAGGACGATCCGTTGAACTTGTACGTGTTGGTAACGCCCAAAACGCAGTCGAGAATGCGCTTTTCCTTGTTGAGTCCCAGCGCCTCGCCCGCTTCTTCCGCCCGGCGGAGAATGAGGTTGGTGCGGTCAAAGAAAATCGCCTCGCGGGTAATCGGAACGATCAGACCGCGCTTGACGGTTTCCGGCGTTTCTGTGTACTCTTCCGACAGCCCGGCGTTGGGGTAGGGCATGCCCGGCGCGACTTCCATCGCCTCGTCGCCCAGGCGTCCGATGCCGGGAATCTTCTCGCCGCTAAAGCGAGTGGGAATCGTACTGACGGCTTTGCTGAGAACAAAGGCTTCGTTCTGGTACGCCTGACGAATCTTCGTGAAAATGATCTGACCGGAGATGTTCAAAAACGCGGTCAGGTCAACGCCGTCGGATTCAGAAACGACAGAGCCGGAGCTGTTGCGGGGATCAAGAGAACGAACCCATTGAGAGCCGTTTTCGACAACCGTTTCCGCCAGATCGCGAATCGAGAAATCTTCCGGAGCGAGCTGACCTTCGTTAAGCGCTTCCGACAGATGGTTAACCGTCCGGGCTGCGCCGTCGAGTTCAAACTGTCGCTTGAGTTCTTTGTAGTTGAGTGTATTCATGGTGGGAATATTGAAAAAGTGTGATGAGAAAGTGATTGAATTAGCAATTAGCAATTAGCAATTAGCAATTGAGGCGGCGCTTTGCGATAATTGCTAATTGATAATTGACAATTGCTAATTGGAACTGCTGCTGGTCGACGGTACGGACTCCGCGTCGATGGTCAGTCCGCCGGTGAGAATCGTGGAGGCGATTTGAATATAGACGTTTTCCACGTTAGCGGATTCAGCGCGGATAACGCGTCCGACAGCGCAGCGGGAATTTGTAACAGCGACGACTTTCTGGTCTTCGAGTTTGTTTCCGCTGGAATTGGCGGCTGGGGCGACGAAAGTGCCGAAAGCAAACTGGGCGCTGGCGCACGCAAACTGGAACGCGCCGGAAGTGGCGATACGGATTTTACCCGCCGTTCCCGCCGGTTTCGCCTGCATGGCAACGCCGAGGAATTTGGCGCGGAATCCCGACTGCGTCGCCGCCAGGTTCGAGCCGAAAGTAAACGCAGACGCCGGCTTAACGGCTCCGTCGTCGAGATAAACAAGGTCTCCCATCGAAATGGAAGTTGTACTGGGTACATCGACGGTTACGGGATTCGTTTCTCCCCACCGCCATCGCATAGTGTTGGACATGGCAATTAAAGTT
>JAZUMX010000712.1:0-8252 GCA_045603865.1 Thermoguttaceae bacterium | reverse complement strand
CGAGTGTATTGCGGACCTTCCAGAAGCCGATCTCCGAAGGAGAAGGAATCTGTAACCGCGCTGAGCTGATCTCCCAACGCGCCGGGAAGAAGCCGGAACACCGCTTCGACAATCGCCATCGCGGCAACCTCGCCGCCGTTGAGAACAAAGTCTCCCAGCGACACTTCTTCAGGCTGAAGAATTTGCGAAATGCGTTCGTCAAACCCTTCGTATCTTCCGCAGATAATCATAATGCGCGGAAGTTGGGCGAATCGCTCGATATCAATCTGTTTAAGCGGTTTGCCTTGTGGAGAAGTCAGCAGGATGTGAGCGGGAGGCTCGGTTAACGTCTGAACTTCTTCCACGCAGTCGATTAAAGGACCAGGCATGATAACCATTCCAGGACCTCCGCCGAAGGGGCGGTCGTCGACTGTGTTGTGTCTGTCGTGAGTCCAGTTGCGAAAGTTGTGCAAATGAACTTCCAACTGTTGGTTGTCCTGTGCTTGCTTGAGCAAACTTTCTGATAAAAACCCGGAAAAAATCTCCGGAAACAGAGTGAGGATGTCAAAGCGCATTGGTGGACTAAACCGGATTTATTTGATTACTGTTGTTTATACTTTACTCAGCTGCTTTTTCAGCGGGGGCTTCAGCTGCGGGAGCCGGTTTGGCTTTCGGAGCCGGGATTACGCGAGCGCGCTTTTTGGCAAGTCGTTCTACGGCTGCTTTTTGAGCTTCAAGATGGGTTCCATTGGGACCGTATTTCTTGATAAGAACGCCAACCTTTTCGGTCGGAAGAGCGCCAACAGACATCCAGTAAGCAACGCGTTCATTTTTCAGAGTAACGCGAGCGTCGGTTTCCGGAACGGCGGGATCGTAAGTTCCCAATTCTTCCAAAACGCGACCAAACTGAGGGCTATGGGAATCTACCGCTACAATACGGTAGTACGGACGATGGGCGCGGCCCATCTGCTTCATGCGAATGCGAACTGCCACAGAATTTCTCCTTAATATTGGCTAGTGCGAATCTCTTTGCCACAAAAGCAAACGCTTTTGCCAGACGGCGGCTGGGGGCAGGTCCCTTGACGTACAACACGCGCATACGTTCTCGTCTGTGGAATGGTTGATACACAGTATCCCCATTCGAGATTCAATTGAAAGCGTAAAGTATAACCGATTTCTGTAAAAATTCAAGGGGGGCGGCGAGGAAATTTTAAAATGGGGAGAATACAACGTTTTCTCACTGCTTTAGCTGTGAGAAAAGATAAAAATCAAAAAATCGTCGCCCACGCCTTTAGGCGTGGGAATCAAATAAGAAATAAAGAATATTATAGGTTGAATTCCTCCCCGCTACTTATTTCATAACCTTTTCCATTAGAGCCGAATAGGTGTCAACGACGTCATAAACGACGTCGCCGTTGGCAATAGTTCTGAAATGTTCTCGGGCGCAATGAATTTTCGTCTTTTCAATTTCCCGAAGCTGCAGGGATTCCAAAGACCCTTTCGTTTCCGCGACGAAATAAATATGCTTGACGGAGCCTTCGTAAAAAGCGATTGCCCAGTCAGGGTTATAGTTTCCTACAGGCGTAGTAATAAAGAACTTTTTAGGAAGCTTGACGTAAACGGCGACTTCTTTATGGCGTTCAATTTCTTGAGCGAAATCCCGCTCGGTATCGGAATCATAAACGACGTGGTCGTAAAGATGCTTATGAACTTTGATCGCGTTTTTGTTCAGCGTTCCTTTGATTACCGGGTCGGTAAAAACGTCGGACAGTTTATAATGCTCATCAAGAACATTGTATGTAATATGCTCGATAATCGCTGTCGCTTTTTGGTCGTTGATGAGTTTTCCCGCTTTGAGAATAAACTCTTCCGGGTTGTTCTGAAACTGGTTAAAAACATACGGTTCCAGACCAACGAGAATATCGACAATATCTTTTCGTGTCAGTTCCGTTTGATTAACCAGTTCCTGAATAAGGTCATATTTAATATCGCTGTTGACAGAGGCGGACATGCTGTAGTTATTGGAACCTTCTTTAGTAAAGGCGGCGCCGGAAACAAGCTCGTCTTTGGAATGGATGGTTTCCATCGTACCCGATTCGACGTTGAAATAAACCTTGGAAACGAACAGATTTTTATTGAGCGACTTGATAGCGTTTTTAACCAGTTCTTTAGAATCGAAGTCAACCGTATAAACGGATTTGGCGTTGATTTTATTCCATAACGCATGAAATTCCGGCATCGCCTGTTTGTCTTTCTCCAGACGACATTCGATATTCGTGCCGCGGGCGTCTTCAATCTGAATGCTTTTCGGGTCGTAAATGGAATCGACAATCTCGAAAATGGATTGGGAATACTCAGCCGCTGCAGGAGTAACCTTGAGTTCGTTGTTGGCTTTATCGGCGTAGTATTTATCCGTCAAAGCGCCGTTGTCGTCAATATAGTCGCTGCGAAGCATTCCATTATAGATTTTCTGAGCCAGGTCTTTGTCGATAATCTGTTGAACGCCGTTGGCGTCGGAAATGGACTTTCCTGCAAACAAGTCAATAGTAACTTTCATGGGGCGGTTTGACACAGCCTCTGCCAGTTCCGTTTGAAGCCCTTTAACGAACGACTCGTAACTTTCGCTGGCAATAACTGTCAAAACGTTTACGTTGTGAACGTCTTCACCCAAAGCGTTGACGTCCATTCGTTCTCCGTTTTGATTGACGCACAGACGCAGACCGCGCCCGACTTCCTGACGCTTTCGGACTTCGCTGCTGCTTTGCTTGAGCGTACAAATCTGAAAAACGTTGGGATTGTCCCACCCTTCCCGCAAGGCGGAATGGGAGAATATAAACCGGACGGGCGAACGTTTTGGATTCCTGTCCAAAAGCAGTTCTTTGTTTTTCATAATCAAATCGTAGGCGGAAACGTCGTCGGACGTTGTCTCCTTTTTGCCGACTTTAGAGTTGATCATATTCCCTTTGCCGTCAACGGAAAAATAGCCAGCGTGAGTTTTATCGGCGGGAATGGATTTCAGGTACTCTGCGTAGTCCTCCTCTCCGAAGTTGAGCTGAAGGTTTTCGAGAATGTTTTCGTATTCTTCTTCGAAAATATCAGCATACTTCCCGTTGACCGGCTTGCCGTTTTCGTATTGGCGATAGTTGGCGACTTCGTCAATAAAGAACAAGCTCAAAACTTTGATACCCTTATGGAACAGCTGACGCTCCCGCTCGATATGAGAAAGAATCGTTTCTCGAATCTGAATGCGGCGCAGCAGGGTTTCGTTGACTTTCCCGACGACGTCGCCAGCGCGAATTTTTAAACCGTTGACAAATTCAATGGAATCGTCGCGACCGTCAATGGATTTGACAACATAACCGTTTTTATATTCATTCAGAGAACCGGACAGGTCGTAGATGTTGTCGCCTTCTTTGACAATGCGGCTTTTTGTCGACGTTCCGGACTTGAGTTTATAATCGAAATGCAGCGTCGCCGTTGGGGCGGCAGAAGACAGATTGATTCGTTCCAGGTACAAGTAGCAGTTCGACGCGCTGGTTCGGGTTTCTGTAATTCCTTTAACGGAAATCTTTTTGACCAGCCGTTTATTATAAGCGTCCATGGCGTCGAGCCGATAGACCATGTTATAAATGCTGTCGGATTTATGCGTTGCGGAATAGCGAATCGTCATTAACGGGTTGAACAGCCGAAGTTGTTCTTTGGTTTGTTTCCCTTCAACGGACTGCGGCTCGTCAATAATCAGAATCGGGTTAGTTTTGGCAATGACGTCAATCGGACGGCGCGAGCGGAACTCGTCCAGTTCCATGTAAATGCGCCGCGCGTCTTTCCCTTTGGCGTTGAATGCCTGAGAGTTGATAATCATTGCGTTAATAGAATCGCTCCGCGCAAACTCCTGTATTTCTTCCAGTCGGGTGGAGTTGTAAATAAAGAAACGGATTTTTTTGTTATACATTTCCGCAAAGTGATCCTGCGTCATTTCAAACGATTTGAAAACGCCTTCGCGAATGGCAATGCTCGGAACAACAATAATGAACTTGCGCCATCCGTATGCCTTGTTCAGTTCGTACATGGTTTTGATATACGTGTACGTTTTTCCGACGCCGGTTTCCATTTCGACGGTCAGATTATATCCGCCGTTAGCCAGTCCTTCCAGCCGATCAGAGGGCGCGATTTGGTTATCCCGCTGAATTTTGTTAAGACGTTCCAAAATCATCTTGTTACTGAGGGTTGGAACGATTTTGTGATTGCTCCAGCCGGTAAAGATATCGTCTTCGTATAGATTCCCTTGCCCCAATCCGCGGTCGATCATATAGTTGGGCGTTAAACGCGGCTGACCGGCAAAGACGTCAACGATTGCCTTGGCGGCGTCAGATTGAAATTTCTGGTTTTTATATTGTAATTTCATGGTTTTAATTGTTGAATACGAAATAGCGTGGGGTTTTAAATCACCTTAATCTCTGTCTCTGGCGAGAGGGTTTTAATCAATGTTTCGGCATTGATTTTACTTGGGCTGTCTTTAAAACTACTGTCTCGAAATACAACGCGGTTTGGTTTACGTTTGGCGATGAATTTGAAAACCGATTGGGGGATTTTCTCGTCGAAGCACGCCATCAGGTCGATTGTATCGCCTTCCGTATACGTATGAACCGTATAGCCGTCAACCTGCTCTGACGAATACGGCATCGAAAGCGAAAGCCCCCAGTCCAGCGCGCAGCCGAAAAGCAGGTCAAGCCCTGATCTTTCCTGCTTGATATTTTCTGCAAATTCCGGAAGCGCTTTTTGCGTAAGTTTGCGAGGGACGCGCTCAACGTCGTTCATATTGCTGTCGGCGACCTTAAACACGCGAAAACCTGTATCCAGCTTTGGCGCGTCGGGAGAGAACAGAGAATCGTCCTGCGCCATTGATTCTTTTATTTTCGCGCCTGCCCTGCGAATTCGCTCTTTGCCGATATCACAGATGTTTTTATATCCCGCCTTATACGCTTCGCTCTTATCGTCACATTCTTCGGGAATCTGAACCATAATAAACCGACGATTTCCGCCGTCTTCTGCGTTTAACTGCATAACAGCGTGCGCCGTCGTCGCAGACCCGGAAAAGAAGTCAAGGATTAGATCGCCAGGATTGGTTGCAATATTGATAAGATTATTTATTAAAATCGATGGTTTTGGGTGTGTAAAGAGTTTGGCAATTCCAAATAATTCAAATTGTTCAGCCGTTGCGTCTGAATTCATCCCTTTATTGTCCCACCAGGATTCAGCTCTAATTCTTCCAAACTTTCTATTTGCAATAAAAACTTTTTGAACGGGTTTTCCATTACCAGATTTACCAAAAATAATTCTTCCATCTGCAATGCGTTTTTTAACTTCTTCTTCATTAAAAACCCAATATCGTCCTTTCGGTGGATAATGAATATCTCCAGTAGTAGGATTAGATATTGCAAAGTACGGTCCTTTGTGATTAGCGGATAAATCGGTTGTTGTCCAAGGTCCGCGTGGGTCATTGTCAGGGTTAGAAAAAGTTTTGTCGATGTATTCTTTACTTATAGGATACCCCATATCGACAATAGACTCTATGTTTTTTGTATAGCAAAGAATATAATCATGAACAGGAGGAAGAAAGCCCATATTATTTCCATTGGTTTTCTTTTTCCACAATATTGTTCCAACAAAATTGTTCTTTCCGAAAACTTCATCACAAATCTTTTTAAGATTTTCAACCTCGTTATCATCAATGGAAATGAAGATAACGCCATCGTCTGTTAGCAGCCCCCTGGTAAGTAAAAGCCGGGAATAGATCATTGAGCACCAATCGGAATGGAATCGACCGTTGCTTTCCGTATTTCTATAGAGTTGGTTCCCTTCTTCATCAAGCGAGTTGGATTCTTCGTCCCACTCCTCTTTTGACATGCTAAAATCGTCTTTGTAGATGAAGTCGTTGCCCGTGTTATATGGCGGGTCGATGTAAATCATCTTGACCTTTTTCAGATAGCTCTCCTGCAAGAGTTTTAAAACTTCTAAATTGTCGCCCTCTATATACAGATTTTTCGTATTATCCCAATTGACGCTCTCTTCCGGGCATGGACGCAGCGTTTTGTTAATCGACTTGAACGCCTCTACAGTCGCGGCTTTTTTCCCTACCCAGGTAAAATCGTACGATTCGGCGCCGTCCTCAACAACGCGAGAAAGCATTTGCTTTAACTTCTCGAAATTTACCGCCTTGACGAGCTTGCCAGATTCGTCCCGCGTTTCCGTGATGCAGTTGGGAAACAGTTCGGCGATTTTGTCAATGTTTCGGTCTGTCAGGTCAGACGTTTGAAGATTGATTTTTTCCATATTCATTAAATGGGTTAGGGTTTGTTGAGATGTAAACGGCGTTTCACGTAACCGCCTCCCGCTTATATTACTTTAATCTCCGTGTCCGGCGAGAGGGTTTTAATCAATGTTTCGGCGTTGATTTTACTCGGGCTGTCTATGAAACAGCTGTCCCGAAAAACAACGCGGTTTGGTTTTTGTTTAGCAATAAATTTGAACACCGATTGGGGGATTTTTTCGTCAAAGCACGCCATCAAGTCGATTGTATCGCCTTCCGTATACGTTTGAACTGTACAGCCATCAACCTTCACGGATGAATATGGCATAGAAAGTGTAAGCCCCCAATCCAGCGCGCAGCCGAAAAGCAGATCAAGCCCTGATCTTTCCTGCTTGATATTTTCTGCAAATTCCGGAAGTGCTTTTTGCGTTAGTTTACGAGGGACAAATTCAACATCGTTCATATTGCTGTCGGCGACCTTAAACACCCGAACTCCCGTATCCAGCGTTGGCGCTTCGGAAGAAAACAGAGAATCGTTCTGTGTCATCGATTCTTTTATTTTCGCGCCCGCGCGGCGAATTCGCTCTTTGCCGATCTCGCAGATGTTTTTATATCCCGCCTTATACGCTTCGCTCTTTTCGTTACACTCTTCTGGAATCTGAACCATAATAAACTGACGATTCCCACCGTCTTCCGCGTTCAACTGCATAACTGCGTGCGCCGTTGTCGCGGAACCAGAAAAGAAGTCAAGGACAATTGAATTAGATTGAGAACCTAATTTCAAAAGCTCTTTAATTAAATCAACTGGTTTAGGATTATCAAATATAGCAAGATTCCCAAGCAGTTCGGTCATTTCGGCAGAGCCTTTTGTATTTAAGGGTACAAAATCCCAAAGCGTTGTATATGTAATGCCTTGTTTAACATCACATAAGAATCTTTTTAATTTAGGTCTTCCTTTTCCATCTTCGCCAAAATATATCTCGTTGTTTTTTATAAGTTCTTCAATTTTATCCTTATTAAATCGCCAATTGCCATTTGATGATGGATAATGCTCTTCCCCGGTATTGGGATTAACAATCGGATAATATAATGATGCAACATAACGCCCCCCTTTAATATTTCCCATTAAATCGCCAGGCGTCCAAGGTCCTTTAGGATGATTATCGGGGTTTTTATAACGGTTAAGCTGCTCGCTATTTCTCTCTCGCAAATTTAACGCAACATATTGAATGTCCTTTGCATATACAAACACATACTCGTGGGCTGCTCCAATAATTTTATCATTTGGCGGAGTGCTTCGTTTTTTCCATATTATTTGAACAACAAAGTTTCGGTTGCCAAAAACTTCGTCGCAAATTTTTTTTAAATTTTCCTGTTCATTATCGTCTATGGAAATGAAAATTACACCGTCGTCTGTCATCAGACCTCTGGCGAGCAGGAGTCGTGAATAGATCATTGAGCACCAGTCGGAATGGAATCGCCCGTTGCTTCCCGTATTTCGAAATAGTCGGTTCCCTTCTTCGTCATATTCGTTACTCTGTTCTTCCCATTTCTCTTCCGATATGCTGAAATCGTCTTTATAGATAAAGTCGTTTCCCGTGTTATACGGCGGGTCGATGTAAATCATCTTGACCTTTTTCAGATAGCTCTCCTGAAGGAGTTTTAGAACTTCCAAATTGTCGCCTTCGATGTACAGATTTTGCGTATTGTCCCAGTCGACGCTTTCTTCTGGACAGGGACGCAGCGTTTTATTAATAGATTTGAACGCCTCTACAGTCGCGGCTTTCTTCCCAACCCAGGTAAAATCGTACGCTTCGTTTCCTTCTATGACGTCTTCTGAAAGCATTTGTTTCAGAACGTCAAAGTTTATCGCCTTTTTTAGCGTTCCGTTTTCGTCTTTTGTTTCCGTGATGCAATTGGGAAACAGTTCGGCGATTTTATCGATATTCCGAGCGGTCAGGTT
>JAZUMX010000711.1:0-2432 GCA_045603865.1 Thermoguttaceae bacterium | reverse complement strand
AGAAGATATATCGCCCTTTGTCTTTGAGCGATAAATTCATTTTTCCGGCTTCTTCGGGAGTTTCGGCAAGAGGTCTTTGAGATTCTTTTTCAGCTGGTCCAGCATGCCCGGCTCTTTTTCCTCTTCCTCTTTTTCAGCCTTTTTCGGACGTTCCGCCAGCGTAATCTGTTTTGTAATTGTTACAGGCTTAGTGTCCTTTTTCCCTTTGCGCTCAACGGTAACTTCGATTGTGTCGCCGAGGGCTTTGCCGGAAATGGCCCGTTTGAATTGAGCGAACGTTGCAACCGGTTTCCCGTCGGCGGAAATAATCCGGTCGCCCTTTTTGAATCCGGCTTTGGCAGCGGGCGAGTCTTTGGGCGGGTCAACCAGAACCGGTTCCGCAACAGACGGGTTGGGAATTTCCGTTGCGAATCCGATAAATCCTGGAACGATGTTTTCGCCTTTAGCGAGTTTTGGGAATACAGACTGGACGGCGTCCCACGGGATGGCGAACCCGATTCCGGAATCGTACCAGTCAACGCCGGCGTCGGCTTCGTCGCTTTGCGGAGACAGGGGAACGATAATCCCGATAACGCGTCCGCGAACGTCCAGCAGCGGTCCTCCGTAATTGTTGGGCGAAACCGCCGCATCCGTCTGAACAGCGATACCCCAAACGCGGCTTAAGGCGGAAAGAATCCCGACTGTCGCGTTGACGGAACTGACGCCCTGAGCGTTGGGCGGGAAAACGCGGCCGCAGGCGATTGTCCATTGACCGACTTTCCACTCTGACCGCGGGGCGAATTGAGGAACCGGCGTCGGCGCGTCCGTCGTGATTTTCAATAACGCCAGCTTGCGAATCTTGTCAATCGCGACGACTTTTCCCGAGCAGATTTTGCCGTCGTTGAGACGCACAATAATCGACGGCGGCGCCGGGTCGAATCCCAGCGACGTCGTGATAATATACCCGTCCGTCGAAACGAACACGCCGGTGGAAACCTCCGGCAGAAGGCTTTTCCCGGTCGATTCCATTCCGCCGACCGGCTGTAACGAAACAACCGACGGCGAAACAGCGTTAATCGCCTTCTGAACCGTTTCGGAAAAATTGTCGGGCATTTGCCCCAACGCGGTCGAACAGATCGTTAGGAGGAGGATTAGTATTCGTTTCATGGGGGGAGGATAGGGAAATTCGGAATTAGGAATTCGGAATTAGGAATTACGCTTCGCGATAATCAAACAATTCCGCATTACGCATTCCGCATTCCGAATTAATTACTCGTCAAACAACTTTCAAGGCGTTTTCGATGTCGCCCAGAATGTCTTTGATATCTTCGATTCCAACGGAGAAGCGGATCATGTCGGGCTTGACGCCGCAGGCTTCCAGTTCCGCGTCGGAGAGCTGTCGGTGCGTGGCGTTCGCCGGGTGCAGACAGCAGGAATGAGCGTCGGCAACGTGGGTGGCGATAATCGCGACTTTCAGCTCTTTCATGAACCGTTCAGCCGCGGCGCGGCCGCCAACGAGTCCAAAAGAAACGACGCCGCACGTTCCGTTGGGCATGTACTTCTGCGCCAGAGCGTAGTACTTGTTGTTCGGCAGTCCGCTGAAGTTGACCCACGCGACTTTCGGGTTCGCGTCAAGGAACTCGGCAACCGCCTGAGCGTTCTGGCAGTGACGCTGCATGCGAAGGTGCAGCGATTCCAAACCGACGTTGAGCAGGAAGCTGTTGTGCGGAGACGGGATCGCGCCGAAATCGCGCATCAGCTGAGCGACGCATTTGGTAATGTAAGCCGCGCCCTGTCCGAACTGTTTGGTATACGTAATTCCATGATAGGATTCGTCCGGAGTGGTTAAGCCGGGGAAGATGTCAGCGTGTTCGTCCCAGTTGAACTTGCCGGAATCGATAATCGCGCCGCCGACGCTGGTCGCGTGTCCGTCCATGTACTTGGTTGTAGAATGAGTAACGATGTCGCAGCCCCATTCAAACGGACGGCAGTTGATCGGAGTCGGGAATGTGTTGTCGATAATCAGCGGAACGCCGTGTCGATGAGCCGCGGCGGCAAAGCGTTCGATATCGAGAATGTCCAAAGACGGGTTGGAAATGGTCTCGCCGAAAACCGCTTTGGTATTGGGTCGAAACGCCGCGTCCAGCTCCTCGTCGGTAGCGTCCGGGGCGACGAACGTGAACTCGATTCCCATTCGCTTCATCGTAACGGCAAACAGGTTGAACGTTCCCCCGTAAATGGCGGCGGAGGAAACGACGTGGTCACCGGCGGAGCAGAGGTTGAAAATAGCGAAGAAGTTCGCCGCCTGACCGGAACTGGTCAGCAAAGCCGCCGTACCGCCTTCCAACTCGCAGATCTTGGCTGCGACGAAGTCGTTCGTCGGGTTCTGAAGACGGGTGTAAAAATAACCGCTGGCTTTCAAATCGTACAGCAAGCCCATGTCTTCGCTGGTG
>JAZUMX010000710.1:0-14855 GCA_045603865.1 Thermoguttaceae bacterium | reverse complement strand
CGACTCCGGAAGCCGTTGCTGAGCTCGTTCAGGGCGTCAAGACGTTCCGGGAACTGGCGGCCGCTTTGGGTCTGTTCCTCGAACCGCCCAAGAAAGCCGGTCAGGACGACTCTGCCGAAGACAACTCGCTCGTTGATGGCTTGATGAACCTGATTATTCGGATTCGCGCCAACGCCCGACAGAACAAAGACTGGGCGACAAGCGACCTGATTCGCGACGCGCTGAAAGAACTTGGCGTCAAACTGGAAGACCGCCCGGACAAAACAACGACCTGGGAAAAGGCGTAATTCCCGCTAAGAAACAAAATCTAATCAACAAGCGTCAGCGTTATGATAAGCGCTGACGCTTGGCAACAATAACAATCGCGTTGACGGTTTGAATAATCAAGCCGTCAACGCGTTTTAATTGAAACTCTATTGTGGAATTACAACAAAGCGGAAACCTGTAAATCCATCTGCTTTATCATGTTCTTTCTCCTGCTGAGAATTAATTTGACATTTATCCGCGGTGTCTTGACAACTCCCCCCTCGGACATATTTAACATCCTTACCATCGGGAGTCTTTTTACCATCCAAACACCATTCAGCTACATTTCCTTGCATACCATAAATGCCTACCCCATTACAAGCTTTGTCATTAACGCCAATTGTTGGAGGCGCGCCCCATAATATATTACTGTTAAAATGAATATCTGAATCCGAAAGGGATTTTGCCTGTTTACCTGCCAATTCCCATTGAGCGCTTGTAGGAAGACTAACAGTAACTATTTGTTTCGTATAACCATACTTTTTATCTAACCAGTTCTCCTTGAAGATTTTACAGAAACGATTACATCTGTCCCAAGAAATATTTTCAACAGGAAATTTATCGCCTTTATTTTTGCTTGGTTTACTATCTACGATAATTGCCCACTGAGCTTGAGACACCTCTTGATTCAAAATCCAAAACCCTTTCACATTCGTTTTAATATAAACAAATGTAAAAACTTCATTACCATTGACGACAACAGATGTTTTATCGCCAGTCTTGCAACCTTCAACATCAAACGGATTCAATTCTCTGGCGATTGATTTTCTTAATTTATTGTATTCTTCGTTCTGAGGGAAATTCTCTGACACCTGTTTTATAATATCATAGGCAGATTTAAACTTTTTATAAGATTCTTCAAATTTTTGTTTTTTCAAACGTAATGCTTCATTGTATAAATCGTTTGCTTTTTTAACAGGTGATGAACCTTTAGTAAAGACAATTTCAAAGTTTGGCATTTCGGTTAAGCCATGGTTTTCCCATTCCATTTTTCCTTCAAATTTACCTTTTGAAGTTTCTTTCCAATCTTTTCCATTTAAGTCAATATATTCGGCTCCGGGAACGGTTTTCCAAACGCCGTTATTGTTATCGCAAAACTGAATTGTTATCCAACCGCCTTCTTTTGGACAATCGCCAACGCCAGTCCATTTGAATATAATTCTATCATTATCCGTAATGGATTTAGCAGAATCAGGGGAATCCAACGTTACAATAAAACTATCCTTATTATCTGATGGTTTAGAATATTCATATGTAATAATGATATTGTAAAATTTCAACCCTGCATTTCCTTCGGTCATTACACGAAGAACATTATTTCGTTGTTGGTTATTAAGATCATATATTTTATAGTACAAATTTTCCTTTTTCTTTGGATTCACATTTTTGCCCTCATTTTCTGAAGGATTGAAGTTGTTCCAACGAATAAAGCATGGCGTTTCTTTATCAGCATAGTATTTAATTGTTGCTTTGACGTTGCTCGCAGTTTTAGGAAGAGTAAAGCCAAATTCCACAAAATCGCCGCGAGACAACTTAAGAACAGACTCGCCATTTTTCAGTTTTTCAAAGGTCCCTCCATCCTGTTTAACCGACATCGCTGCACTTTTGAGTACGCCAGTGGATGCGGATGCGCACATATAGCCATTCAAGGCATTCTCGTTTGCTGATTGCTGAGCAACAGCGCAACTTTGCGCTATTATCAAGCATAAAACGAAAAGGAAGAGTCTGTTCATGATTTTCACAATGCTAATATCCCGAAAACAAAAATCAGTTGACGTAATAAATCCTATACAAAAGGTCTTTTGTATAATGAACTAATTCACTGTCAGATAACTGTTCTGCTGTTTTATCTATCAATTTTTGTGCAACTTGCTTCACAAGTTCAATAAACGTTTTTGCATCTTCAACATTGAACTTTGTAATAAAATCTTTAATCTTCTCAATTGCTTCTGGAGACAACTTTTCTTTAGCAAGTTCTTCAACAGCGACTAAAAGATGATCTTTATATTGATTGAGTATTTTCATGCACAATTCAGCATTATTCTTTAAATCGTCCGTAAGCTGGTTAATATAAGGGACGAACACTTCGTCAACATAATATTCCGTAGCTTCTCCTGCCATAGGAGCAATGTATGGTCCAATAACGGGAACAAATTTTGTAGTCTTTTCTACGATTTTCCCAAGGAATTTTCCAATCGTTGTATTGCTGGCGGTAAACGAACGCCATTTCTCCAGCATATCATTAATGATGGATCCGACCTTTGTATTGATAAATAAATTTTCATCAATACTATTAAAACCGCATAACGCAATTTTGTTCATTGGTATTGAGGCTTGTTTTCGTCGATATTCAACAAAGTCAAACTCCTCTCCTTCAATGTCGACGTCTGGTTCAAATGAATCCGTAAAGTTTTTTATATTTTCCAAGTAAACGTTTAACATTGGTAATGGATTAGAAGTGATTGCTACTTGAATCAAGCTTGTTATAACATCTAATTTATTATTTAACTTCTTCAATTGTGCATTTGCATCTTTGATTGAATGATTGATAACTCTTAGATCTTCATGAATAACTTTTAAGTCTTCATGAAGGTCGTTAAAACACTTATCTAATTTTTCCAGTATAGCTCCTTGATTATTTGCAATTTTGCTCAATTGTTTAGAAATATTATCTGAGATTTTATTTAATTCATTAATGAGTTTATCATTGCTTTCTTTAATAAGCTTTTCGATTTTACCCAATTCAGTTTTTATCTCATAGCGATCAAGGGTTTCCTGAATTTGCCCTATATTGCCTATTCCAGGATACACCTTTTGGTACACTTCAGCTTCTCTATACCATTTATATGCTTTTAGCCATTCTTCTGGCGACGATATCTCTGTTTCGTTATTATCTTTGGATAATTTTGTATCATTATTGAAAAGTTTATTAGGTCGTTTTGTTTGCCATAGTGTTATTTTTGAATTTAAACTTTTCGCAAGCTCCTTTTCACGCTCATCTTTCTCGTTGAAATTTCCTTCAAACTTTTCTCTATTTTTTTTCTCTATCTCTATTGCTTTCTGTGTTGCCTTTATGCGGGCAGCTTTAACTTGCGGAGCATCTGGAAAAGCTTCAATAAAGGCGTCGTATTCTTCCACTGTATCCAATTGACAAGCGTATTGAAACATAATCTCTTGAATATACAATGTGGCAACCAGAGCTTGTTCTGTGTTAGGATGTCGCTTAATAAAATCGCAGTAACCAGAAACTCGATTCTGATTGCAGTAAAGCTTGAACACTTCCTGAATAGCAACTTGAGTTTGAAGTTTATCAGGATATTTTAGGATAAAATCGTTATATCCTTCGATAGTCGGGAATTTTTCCAACAGAGAGAAACGGATTGCAAACACGGAGCGCGCTTCCGGTGAATTTGGGAAACGACTGATGAAGTCGTCCATTGCTACGGGATTCCTGAATTCCTCAGGAGACATGTTCTTAAAGAACTTGTACGCTGGAGTCTCGGCGCCTTGAGGAACAACAACCGCATTTTGAGCGCTTGACTTCTTTGATTTTTCTTCTGCGTTGACGGTGATACACGATGAAGCAACAACCGTTAAAATAGCTCCAATGCTCAACAAAGTACCAATTGAATTACGGTTCATTGACAACATAGCTCGGTTCCTTTTCTTATGAGATTAACGAAGAAAACAATTGAACATCAACTTATTCACTTGATTATTATAATTATAATAAAAATAAATATTCAAGCAAGCCCTCCCCCGAGTTGTTCTCAAGATAAACGCTAAATCTCTAAATCTTACGAGAACGGTAACAGCCGGTCTTAAAATGCTGCATTATTACAACTGGTTGGCTTTGTCATAACCTCTGACGATTATGCACAAACCAATGAAATATCAGTCAAAGAAGAATGAGTACAGTATTATCCACAGAATATACAATCCTTGGGCGACAGGAACTGAAACCCTGTTTAATTGCCATTTAGTTCCACATTGATCAGAACGGTGAAAAAATTCCTGATTCGCGACGCGCTGAAAGAACTTGGCGTCAAACTGGAAGACCGCCCCGACAAAACAACGACCTGGGAAAAGGCGTAGTCCCTTGAAATAAAAGCGGTAACGCCGCAAGAAGAAAAAAGCGTCTAAGAAACAAGCGTCAGCGTTGCAATATGCGCTGACGCTTTATTTATTCTGGAGAACAGTCTCACTCTTCGGACGTCGCAGCTGCGATTTTTTTGGAATCTTACTTTTCCGCCACGGTACTAATAATAACGCATACCAGTTCAAACAGCGGGAAAATAAAGGTCAAGAAGCCCAAAATGATCCCTACCCAGGCGTGAATAGCTCCTTTCGCCTCGGGATTCTTTTTTGTGTAAGACAAGCCCTTAAATCCGTAGATTATCGGGATAATTCCCAATGGCAGGCACATAAAACAGCCAAACAACGAAAAAATGCCTGTATAGTAACTGATTAGCGCATTTTTATTGTTTGGAATCAGCGCTCTTAACGTTTCATCTTCCGCATTGTCTTTTCCGCAGTTTGGGCACAGCGGCGATCCTTGTGGAAGAACGCTTCCACATCTTCTACAAGTAAATTGAGTCATAGAGATATCCTTTTCTGGTTACATAGGAGGAGGCGCCAGCAATGTAAATGGATACCACGGCAGGTTCCTGACAATCCAAAATGTGATTATTACGATAAGCAGCGGAACAACCACGTAATTGGTCATAGACAGGCGTGGGAAAACAGCAATTAACGCCGCCATAATCAGCATTGGAAAAACCATCGGATTATAGCGGAACGCCATTACAATGTCGCCATGGAGCAACGAGTAATAGGCTCTTGTTACTCCACAGCCTGGACAATATAAATGCGTCATCTCATAGAAGATGCATTTAGGCAGATATTTATTGCCTGTCGTCGGTTTATGATAATACAAATATACGCTGCCTAAAACGAATACTATCAATAGTATTATATAAAACGGCGTATATTTTTTCTTAAACATTATAAATCTGCAAAAGGCGATAAACCGACTGCGGGAAATTATTCAATCTGCAAGTGCAATAAAATGCAGCGCATCAAACAGCAATGGCAATAGACATAACCCTATGCCATTTCATTTAATGGATAATATTCAATTGCACTTAACGTAAGAATTAGAATCCGCCGCCGCTTTCTGCTGCTGCAGCCAGAAATTGAATCACGAAAGCAATTGCGTTGGAAATCAAGCCAAGACCGAAGGCAATCCACGCCCACATTTTGGCTTTATCGGCGGCTTCTTTGGCTGCTTGGAAATTGCCAACGGAAAGCAACGAATTGACTTTCGCTGCGTAAACAATCGAAACAATGCCAAAAGGTATGCAACAACAAATCGTTGACAGGATGGACCAGACCATCGGGGATTTAATGTTGGGATACGGCTGGCTATTTTGATATCCGCCTTGTGGACCAAAACCTTGTCCGCCTTGAGGAGCAAACCCCTGTCCGCCTTGGGGGCCAAAACCTTGTCCGCCCTGAGGATTATAACCCTGAGACATAATAACCTCTCCAATGAATAAAATTGAAATAAAAATGGAAAAACATTCCGAAATAATCTAATATATCTTTAATACTTTTTAGCAATAAAAAGATACTCACTATAGATTACTTTGTTATTGATTATATTTATCGAATAATGAATAGCAAGGGGGGATGCTATAAATTAATCAATTTTTAAGAATTTTATACCAAATAATTACGAATTTATCAAAAATGACGGCAAATGCATCAACTATTTGTTTTTGACCAAAGGTTAAAAGGTTAATTAATATTATCCGTTACTACGACTGCTGCAATAAGGATTATATAAAACAACATGACAAGTATTCCAGAGATACAGGCGATCCACGCCCACATTTTCGCCTTGTCCGCATTTTCCTGAGCTGCCTGAAACGCGCCCAGAGAAAGCAGAGAGTTAACTTGCGCTGCATACATAATTGAAACAATTCCTAATGGCCAGCAACAGAAAATCATTGATAAAATTGACCATATCATCGGAGACTGTATATTTGGATACGGATTCTGATATTCCCCCGGCGGAATGTAATTCTGCCCATTCTGTGGAAAATAACGCTGTCCGTTTTGAGGATTATTTATTTGGGACATATAATCACCATCTCCAATAAATTAATGAGTCATTCCGTTTAAATTCAGACCAAATTCAATGTTGCGGATAAAAAACGTCCCAATTAACCTATAACGGTTATTTTTCTTTAAACGCTTTCAGGCATTGACGTTTTGCCGACAATCGTGCGCCTGCATAAGGAAAATCAACACTGAACTGGGACAAGGGCGGCGCGCTATCGCCCGCGAAAAACCCCCGTTTCTCAATTATTATAAACGATTATACTTATTGAAATAATCACAACAAGGGGGGACGGACGGAGGCGTAAAATCTGTTTGCAACTCGCCATCAGATATTTTCTCAGCAAGGGTATTCCAAAAAAATTTTTTGTGGGTATAATTGAGGGTAAGAGTTCAAGTAGAAGTGCAAACTCATTACCCTATATTTTAGCAAGGAGTATTTTCAAATGCTTAAAGGAAACGCTATTGTCGGTCAGTCCGGCGGTCCGACCTCGGTTATTAACTCGTCGCTGTGCGGCGTTATTCAGGAAGCCCTCAAACAGGAAGCCATTGAACATGTCTACGGCATGCGCTACGGCATCGAAGGGTTCATGAAAAATGAAGTTATCGATCTGGGCAAAGAAGATCCCGCGATTATCGAAGGTCTGAAGTACACGCCCTCCAGCGCTCTTGGCTCTTGCCGACACAAGCTCCAGGAAGGCGATTTCGCCCCCGCTTTGGAGATGTTCAAGAAGTACAACATTCGTTACTACTTCCTGGCTGGCGGCAACGACACGATGGACACGATTTGCCGTATGGAACAGTACTGCAAAGAACAGGGCTGGGAACTGCGCGGCGTTGGCGTTCCGAAAACCGTCGACAACGACCTGTGCTGCACCGACCATACGCCGGGATTCGGCTCTGCCGGGCGTTACGTCGCCATGTCGGTCAAGCAGGCGGGCATGCTCGCTCGCGACATGAAGCGCGTTGACCAGTACGTCATTTTCCAGACGGTTGGCAGATCTGCCGGTTGGCTTCCCGCCGCCGCGGCTTTGGCAAAAGACGCCTGTGACGACGCTCCGCACATTATTCTCGTTCCGGAACGCGCCTTTGACAGAGACAAGTTCCTCGGACAGGTCAAAAAGGTTTACGATCAGTTCGGCTGGGTAAGCATCGTCTGCGGCGAAGGCGTTTGCTACGCTGACGGCGCCCCGGTCAGCGCGTCCAAGACGGCTGACAAGTTCTCCAACATCGAGTTCGGCGCCATGGGCGGAACCTCTGCCGCTATGATGCTGCACCAGATGATTAAGGAAGAATTCGGCTGGCGCGGCGAATTCCAGGTTACGGAATCTCTCCAGATGTGCGCTGCCGACCGAGCCAATCAGTCTGACATCGACGAAGCGTACGCTTGCGGAAAGCGCGCTGTCGAACTGGCGGTTGAAGGCACGACGGGCGTCATGGTTACCATCGAACGCGATTCGACCTGCCCCTACAAGTACTCGCTGGGAACCGCCCCGCTGAAAGACGTCGCTATCGGCGCCAAGCCCATGCCTGACGAATTCATCGACGACGAAAATCTGTTTGTAACAGACGCCTGCATCGAATACCTGCGTCCGCTGATTGGCGAACTGCCGAAGTACGTTCGTTTTCAGGGCGGAAACGTTGAATGATATTTGATTATCTCTAATACTTTTTTTCTCCCCTTACTAAAGTTTTTTGGAAAGGGGAGTTTGAGGGGAAGAACCTTTTTTTCAAAAAAGGGCGGCGAGGCGCCGCTCCCAGTCCGCGCTGCCGCGCGAGACGTATTATAACCGCTCCCGTTGGTCGCTTATAATTTTCATTACTAAAGTTTTTTAAGCCGCAAAGAACGCAAAGAACGCATAGTTTTTAAAACTTTGCGAACTTTGCGTGAGCTTTTAAAGACGCCCGAGACAGATTCCATCCGTGAGGAGGTTTTCCGCTTCGTCGGTTTGGAATGCACGCTTTGGCGGAATTTTTCTGCGTTCCTTCTGTTCTCTCAATTTGAACGCGCCATTGAGCTATTCTTGACTTTTCATTTCATACTGGTTATAATAAGAAAAACGACCTTTGATAAATCATAACAGGAGTTTAAAATCATGCGTAAACGCAAATCATTATCACGCCGTTTGTTTTTGGGTCAGTGCATAGCCGCGCCGTTTGTTATTTCTCAGCTGGGAGGCGTTGAGTCTTGCCGGGCGGAAGACGCCGTTCCAGAGCCGACGCCGTCCGACAGTCCGGAAACCGGCAAGCCGTACGCTGGCTGGAAAGAGGGCGACCTCGATCTGCATTTCATCTATACGGGGCTGTCGGAATCGTGCTATCACATTTTCCCGGACGGCACGTCGATTCTTATCGACACCGGCGACGTTCCCCCTCGGCAAGGCATTCCTGTCTTGCCAGACAATACCAGACACGCCGGGGAATGGGTGGCGCGGTATATCAAGCGCGTCAATCCGGCTGGGGATCACGTCGATTATATGATGTGTTCGCATTTCCATGGCGACCATTGCGGAAACAATTACGAACACAATGAAATGACGTCCGGGCGCGGGGAAGATTACCGTCTTTCCGGCTTGGCTCAGGTTGCGGAGTTCATTCATTTTGACGAGGTTTTCGACCGTTCATATCCCGATTACACCGCGCCTGTTACCGCTATGCGTCAGGGCGAAATTCACAACTGGCTCAAGTTCGTCCAGTATCAGGAAAAGGCGAACGGGCTGAAACGTACCCCTTTTGTCGTCGGACGTGGGAATCAGATCGTTCTCAAAAAGTCGCCGGACAAGTTCAAGGGACAGTTTCAGATTCTCAACGTCTGCGGAAACGGGACGCTGTGTACGGAAGCCCCGAAGCCGGAAGACGAATTCAATCCGGACGTTGAGCTGGCGACGGAAAACCTGTTTCTCAAGTACCCGCACAACGACCGACCCGGCGCGAACGAGAACCTGTTCAGCATCGGGCTGCGTCTTTCTTACGGGAAGTTCCGGTTCTTCACCGCCGGCGACTATAGCGGCGTTGTAAAAGACAACGACGGGAAAGACATCGGTTACGAAGCCATGACGGGAAAGATCGTCGGGAGAGTTCACGTCTGCAAGGCGAACCATCACGGATTTAAAGACGCCATGCGTCCGGAATTCGTCAAGGAACTGCAAGCCCACGTCTACGTTCAAAACGTCTGGAGCCGTTCCCAGGTCAACATGAAAACGCTGCCCTCCATGACGTCTCAGGAACTGTATCAAGGCGACCGCCTTATCTGCCCAACGGTTTACAATCCGAACGAAATTCAAACCATCAACGAACAGCCATGGACAAATGAAATCGTCAAACGCGGCGGACACGTTGTCGTCAAAGCCTACGACGGAGGAACGAAGTACAAAGTCTATTATCTCACCGCTAACGACGAATCCATGACCGTCAAAGCCGTTTACGGTCCGTGGGACTGTTGAGAATTAGCAATTTGCAATTAGCAATTAGAAATAACGCAAGTGTGACATTTCGGAGTGCGGGAGCAAAGCTCCCGCTTTTAAAGCGAGAGCGTAGCTCTCGCACTTCGAGAAACATTTATTCTCCCCATATTGCTATGAAAACCCGATATATTTTGTTTATCGTTTTGAGTTTACTCTGTTTGACAGCCTGCGCGGCGGATCTGAAGATTCTCGTTCCTGGAGAGTGTCACGGTCAGGCGTATCAGATCGCCGGGCAGGAACTGCAAAAGTACTGGAATCAGATTACCGGGCAGACGCTCGAGATCGTTAAGGAATCCAACGGCGAGGACAGCTATCTTGTCATCGGGTCGGACGCGGTCAACCCGTTTGTTCGTCAGATGGTAGAACGGAAAGTCATTCGCGATTTCCCGCTCAAAACAGCCTCTGACGATTTCCGTCTTCTGACGGTCAAAGACGGCGCCAGAACGCACCTGATTCTGGCGGGCGGTCGCGGACGCTCTACGCTATACGCAGTCTACTGCTTTCTGGAAACGCGAGGCGGATGTCGATGGTTCTGGGACGGCGACGTCGTTCCCCATCAGGACGCCATCGACATAACCGGCTTGGATGTAACAGAGTCGCCGCGGTTCTATTATCGAGGAATGCGGTATTTTGCCCATCGAGGGCTGCACCGGTTTCAGGCGGAGCATTGGTCTTTGGACGACTGGAAACAGGAAATCGACTGGCTTGTCAAAAAGCGTCAGAACATTTTTATGCTGAGAATCGGCATGGACGACGTGTTCCAAAAGGCGTTTCCTGACATCGTCGATTATCCCGACCCGTCCAAGCCGCTGCCGGAAGCCTTGTCCGGATACAATAACCGTTCGCTGTTCTGGTCGCTGCAGTATCGCGGTCAGCTGAGAAAGGCTTTGTTACAGTACGCCTTCGACCGGGACTTGATGCACCCGGAAGATTTCGGAACGATGACGCACTGGTACTCGCGAACGCCTCAGCAGTTTTTAGACAAAGTCAAACCGGAGTTCCTAAACAAGGTAACAAATCTTAGCGGTAAAATTGTGGAACCAACCAATCAGGTCTGGGATATTCATAAGGACGAGTATCTGGACTATTACTGGAAGCTGACTCAGGCGCATATCAACAACTACGGCAAAGCGGAGCTGTTTCATACCATTGCTACAGCGGAACGCCTTGTCATTAATAACGATCCGGGAGACGACGTGAAACTGAAAAAATACGTATTTCGTCGATTGACAGACAGTCTTCGCAGCCGTTATCCAAACGGTCAGCTGCTTTTAGTTGGCTGGGATTTTATTTTCTGGAAACCGCAAGACGTACGTGAATGTATCAGTCAGCTTGACCCGAACAACACGGTTTTGTGGTGTTACGAGGCGGACACAAAATCCGATCGCAACTTTACCAACTGGGACGTCGTCGGCAAGTTCCCGTACACGTTTGGAATCTTTCAGGCGTACGAATCGGCGATGGACATCCGCGGGAACTATCCGAGAATCGAAGAACGCATGGCGCACGTTGGCGACGACCCGTTCTGCCGCGGGTACATTCTCTGGCCGGAGAACTCCCATTCCGATATTTTTATGCTGAATTTCTTTACATCCAACTCCTGGAAGCCGGGCAAGACGACCGACGAACTGCTGACCGAATTCTGCCGTGACAGATATGGCGCTCAGGCGGACGAAATGCTGCCAATCTGGCGCGACGTTCTCCCGATTTCTCAAATGCTGAACTGGGTTGGCAACTTCTGGTCTCAGACGTTCAACACGATGAACGGCAAAGTCAAACCGCAAGACGCCTCTGTCTGGAGGAATGCCAGCCGGGATCAGATTCCGCGGCTGCAAAACGCCCCGCAGGTCTTTACGCGTCTGGCGGAAGTCGAATGGTCAACCCCGTTCGTTTATCGGGATTCCATCGACTTGGCTCGAACGACGCTTGACCGCATGCTGACCTGCGCCCGCGTTACGCTCTTTGCCGCCATGAACGACTGGCGCGAAGGGAAAATCACAGCCGATCAGGCAAGAGCTAAAGTCAACGTGTACTACGAACTGGCGGAGGCGATGCGCGATACGCTCGCGTTACATTCTGACTATTCTATTTACGAAACCGTCGAGGAAATGAACGCCGTCGAGCCGATTGTCAACCCGGACTTCGACTGCGTCATTCTCGACAACGCTTCATGCGAATATTGCCAGTCGCACCAGTACGAACTCATGCAGACATGGTACATGCCGTGCATTAAAACGATTTGCGATTGGGCGAACGACCGGCTGGATCGAGACGACAAGTCCGTCTTTACGTATCCGGGCAGCTTCAAGAAGGTTGTAACAGAGAAAAAAACGAAATTGCTTGCAACGCCGTTGAAAGATCAGCGTCCGACGCTGGAACGAACGCAAGAGAATTTCAAAGCCGCTATGCTTCGCGCCGCTAAAGCCGCAAGCGAGGTTGTAAAGTAACAATTGCGATAATAAAAAAGGGAGAGCAGTTAAGCTCTCCCTGATTTGTTTTAAGCGCTCGATTTCTATTAGTATCGGGATTTGAACAGCATGCTGACGGATTCGTTGTAGTGAATTCGTCTGACGGCTTCTGCCAACATGGCGGAGACGTCTACGACAACGGTGTTGTTGGGTCGCTGATCTTCCGGAATGTAAATCGTGTTTGTAACAGCCAAACCGTCAATGGGCGCGTTGTTGAGCTTGTTGAGCGCGTCGCCGCAGAAAACGCCGTGAGTGGCGCACAGATAAATCTTTTCCGCGCCGGCGTCTTTGACCATTTTCGCCGCTCCGGTGATTGACCCGGCGGTGGAAATCATGTCGTCAAAAAGAATAACGGTTTTCCCTTCAACCGACGGACCGATGAGGTTAGCCTGACGGGTTTCCGTAGCGCTGGTTCGGCGTTTGTCAACCACGGCAAGTGGGCAGTTGAGGTTGTCTGCATGCGCCTGAGCGCGCTTGATGCTGCCTTCGTCCGGGCTGACGACCATGAGCTTGTCGTGCGGCAGGTTCATCTTCTGAATGTGTTCGTCCAGAACCGGCGTCGCGTGCAGATGATCGACGGGGATGTCGAAGAAGCCCTGAATCTGAGCTGCATGCAGGTCGATGGACAGAACGCGGTCAACGCCCGCCTTGGTGAGCAGGTTCGCAACCAGCTTGGCGGTAATCGGAACGCGACCTTCGTCTTTGCGGTCTTGCCGGGCGTATCCGTAATACGGGATAACGGCGGTAATGCGAGAGGCGCTGGCGCGGCGGAACGAGTCGATCATGATCAACAGTTCCATCAACGCTTCGTTGACGTCTCGACCGGTTGACTGAACGATGAAAATGTCGCGTCCGCGAACGTCTTCTTCAATTTTGCAAAAAATTTCGCCGTCTGGGAAGTTGCCAATCGAGATTTTACCCAACTTGACGCCCAGGTAATCACACATCCGCGTTGCAAGGTCCGGATTCGACCGACCGCTAAAAATTTTCATTTCAGGTATGAGGTTGTAGGTATACATAATTCGAGTCAATTAGTAATTAGCAATTAGCAATTAGTAATTGACGCTTCGCGATTATCGATGATTTTTTGAAGCGCTTGCGTCAACTTGCCATTGCTAACGTGACCCTAGCGAAAGTACAAGCGACCATCGGGAGCGATTATTGGCAAGCGCGCGGTAGCGCGGATTGGGAGCGGCGCCTCGCCGCCTCGCAACTCGCAACTGACTTCTATTTTACATCAAAGAATAATATTGACAAGGAGCGGAAGGAAAAAATTTTTGCCAGCAGGGATACAATTTAAACAGTTTAGAGAAAATATTCGTTCAGAAGCGTTAGCATTCCAATTATTTAGAGCATTTCAAGGAGTTATAATGACAAATCCAACAACTATTTATAACGATAAAACCGACGACGTGTTGGTTCAGCCGTCGGCGTTTCGTCTGCCGAAGCCGTCAATTTCCCTAATTGCCGCTGCAGCAACGATTTGTGTTTTGGGAATCGTGGCGATTATCTCGCCGTTTTTCTTCAGTGAAATCATAAACGTTGTGCTGGGCTGCGTGATGATCGGAACGGGATTGACGTTTGCCTTCCATATTTTCGCCTGGAAAAAGGTTAGCCAGCGAATTTTGGTAGCTCTGCTGTCGATTCTCGCGATTATTTCTGGAGCGATTATGCTTTTGCACCCGCTGCTGGGGCTTTACGCTCTTTCCCTGACGTTGGGCGTCTACTTCCTCGTTGAAGGCTGTTTGAAAATCTTCGGCTTCGGACGTCTTAGCGGCGTTTCCTACGGAATGTCGCTCTTCAGCGGAATCCTGTCAGTAATTTTGGGCGTTTTAATCCTCTGGATTATTCCGATGGACTCAACCTGGATTGTCGGGCTGCTGTTTGGAATCGACCTGTTTGTCGGCGGAGTAACGCTCCTGTCGATAATCCTGGCGGTAAGAGGAATCCACAAACGGGCGCAGAATGAGGCAATAGGCAGTAGGCAGTAGTAAGTTGCGAGTTGCGAGAAGATATTGAGGGGAACGCTTTGCGTCAATTCCTAATTCCGAATTCCGCATTCCGAATTCATCAAACTCCTCCCTCCTCACCCCTCACTCCTAACTTCCTTCCCCTCCCCCCCCTTTTTTTAGCGTTCAATTCGTATTATACTATGATATATGAGCGCAGAGGAAGTATTACTGTCGAGAGCGAAGGAGCTCGGGGCGGTTTCCGCAGGGATTATTGAAGCGCGGCGTCCGAACGGCTTGGACAGGTTTTATCGCTGGCTGGACGACGGCTGCAATGCCGACATGACGTACCTGTCCGCCCGGCGCGAGGCGTATGCAGACGCCAACGCGGTTCTGCCCGGCGTCCGGTCGATGGTCGTCCTGGCAATGCCGCAGGAGACGGAATCGCTTGCAAAAAGCCCGTTCCCCTGTCTGGACGCCAAAACGGACTCGTCGTCAGGCGCGGTTCGAGGCCGAATCGCGTTCTACGCCGTCAGCGAAGATTA
>JAZUMX010000709.1:0-6185 GCA_045603865.1 Thermoguttaceae bacterium | reverse complement strand
TTGATCAACGAGCCACTGAACCAGTTTCAGATTTCCACTTTGGGCGGCAAAATGCAAAGCGGTTTTTTTAAGTTCGTCTTTTTTCTTGACGTTTAAGCCCTGTTCAATCAGCCACTGAACCAATTTCAGGTTTCCGCTTTGGGCAGCGTAATGCAAGACGGGTTTGTTAAAAGCGTCTTTTGACTTGACGTCTGCGCCGTATTTTAGAAGCTGCTTAATTCGACTTTGACTGCCTGACAGCGCGGCATAATGAATAACCGTACCGTCTATGTGACGAGAACGATATTTAAAATCAAAGTCCCCCGTTTGGAACATCCGTTCAAAACGCTCTATGCTCTGGGTGTCAAATTCTTTGTTGAGTATCGATTGAGTCATGGTTAAAAGTTGCGAGTTGCGAGGCGGCGAGCGTGAGTTAACATCCGACGTTTGGGTTCGCCTTCGGCGAACTGCGTAATTCCGTTCGCTTCGCTCCGTGGGTTGAAACCCACGGCTATTAATATTGAACCGCTAACGCGGTTCTAGCGGAAAATTATTTTTCTTTTCCATTACCGCCTTCCATCTATTGTCTACTCCATATTCCCTCTTGCTTCCCGCGCCATCGCGATTCTCTCGCCAATCGGCGGGTGGGAGTCGAACCAGATCACTGCCCAGCGGGGCGGGTTGGGGTCGGCTTTGTTGAGCGTCGCCAGACGGGAGAACGCGCGGGTGTACGCGTCTGCGCCGCAATGTTCCAGAGCGTAAGCGTCCGCCTGACGTTCAAAGCGTCGGCTGATAGCGTTGTTGAACGGTTCGTAAAGGGAGAAAATCGTCATGAAAAAGAACTCTATCGGGACGATAATCCATGGCTGAAGCGCTGCGTAGGAGAACGATTCCATATATTGAGCGGACAGAGCGCGAATAAACAGATCGCACAGCGCGAACGCAAACAGTGAAAAGACGAGGCTCAAGGGAATCATCTTCCAGAGGTGAGCATGAACGTGATGTCCGATTTCGTGAGCAAAGACGGTTTCGATTTCGTCCTGTTCGAAGTTGGATAGAAGCGTGTCGCCCAAAATGACGCGGCGCGTTTTGCCAAATCCAGTCAGCATGGCGTTTGCCTTAACCGTTTCTTCCGACATGTTCATCTTATACACGCCTTCCAGAGTGAGCGTCGTCGGCTCGGTCAGCCGTTTCAGACCGGCAAGAAGGGCTTCGTTGTCAACGCGGTCGATCTTGTAAAACAGCGGCAAAATGAGAACCGGCAGCAGCATGCCCAGTACAACGTTCAAAACGAAGAATACCAAAATGGACAGCGGAATCCACCATACGCCGGTATAAACAATCAGCAGAAACAGACCGGTCATCAGGGCGCATTCCATCAAGCCGGTAAGAATCCACAGCTTGACTTTTTTCCACAGCCAGCCGCCAAACGTCAGTTTGCTGAGGTTGAATTTGTGTTCCAAAACGAACCCGCCATAGAAAGAAAGCGGGAGTGACACAATCACGTGCAGTGCGAAGACTATCGCGACGATTGTAACAGCCTGAATGAGCGTGGATTTCGCCCACGGCAGACTGGCGATCCAATCTCCCAGCGGTTTGGCGAACACAAACGCCATCACGCCTAAAAAGAGGAAGTCTACCGCTTTGTCGATAAGCGTCAATTTGAGCTGCGCGCGATCGTACTGCCGCGCTTCTTCGAACTGTTCTGGAGTCTGCTCAGTTTGGCTGGTTTGTTCTGGTTCGGACATGGCTGTGGAATAGTTAGGGGTGGAGTCGTCTTTCCTGCTTTTACTTAAAAATCCCTCGGAATTTCATATCCCTTGGTTTCCTGACGGGAGAAGAACGCCGCCGCCTGGTCGTCGCCGACGATGGTTTCCGTCTTCGGATCCCATTTGATTTCCCTGTTCAATCGGGCGGCGATAGCGCACATGTGACAGGCATTCATGGCTTGGACGTGAGAGACGACGTCCGAAATACACGTTCCGCCTTCGCGGACGCAGCGGATGAAGTTCTCCTTGTGTCCTTCCATCGGTTTGCCGTGGAACAGTTCCCGATAGTCGTCTTCGGTGAACGCGTCTGGCGGAAGCTCTTCGACCGGTTTGCCCTTGCAGCGGCCGCGGCTGACGTGGAAGCGTCCTTTGGTTCCCTCGAACAAAATCCCGTTGCCATCGGGCGATTCGCTCACGACGTGCATTTCAATCCCGTTGTCGAACATACATTTAATGTCGAACTTGTCGCTGGTGTTGAACCGGTTGTCAACGGTCGGATAGCCGTCTTTGAATTCCACCGGGTGATGAGCGTTCGTGCCGTCGAAGGAGACGGGCCCGGTTCCGGGCGTTTGCAGGTTGAGCGCCCACAGAGCGCAGTCGATATGATGAGCGCCCCAGTCGGTCAGCGTCCCGCCGGAATACTCGTACCAGTAGCGGAACATGCGATGGCAGCGGGTGTCTCCGAAAGCGCCGTTGTGGTTGGGTTTCAAGTCCGCCCGGAACTCGTAACGCGGCGCGGGACCTTGCCACATTTCCCAGTCCAGAGAAGCGGGAACTTCCTGTTTCGGCACGTCGCCGGACGTAGGCGAGGGGAAGATGTCACAGGTTATCTTTTTGACGTCGCCGATGTACCCTTTGCGAACCAGCAGAGTCGCCTTGATAAACTGATCTCGCTGACAGCGCTGCCACGTGCCGATCTGAAACGCCTTGCCGAACTTCTGACAGGCGCGGCGAATGATCTGGTTTTCTTCAAGCGTGAGCGTCAGCGGCTTTTGGCAGAAGACGTGTTTGCCCGCCATGAGCGCTTCGACGGCAATCTTGACGTGCCAGTGGTCGGGCGTGGCAATGCAAACGACGTCGATGTCGTCCCGTTCGAGAATCCGGCGGTAATCCTTGTACGTATCCGGTTTGACGACCTGACCGTTGGCGTCGCGTTTCCCGAGGTTCATTCTTAACGTACTGGCGATGCCGTAGTTTTCGTCGACGTCGCACAGAGCGACAATATCGACAAGACGATTAAAGTCGTGGGCGTCGCCCCGTCCCATGCTTCCAACGCCGATACAGCCCATGCGAAGGCGGTCGCTGGGCGCCTGCGCCCAAACCGGTTTCGGCGCGCTGACAACAGGAACAGCCGTCGCCATGGCAGCGGCGACAGCGGACGTCTTAAAAAAATCCCGACGGGTTACGTGTTTCATGTGGTTCTTCTCCTAAAACTTGAACAGTGTAAATTTGTAATTATCTAAGATTATACCAGAAATGCGATTCCGATGTAAGAGTAGAACGAGATTATTTGGTTCAGTCCGGATCGCGTACAATCCAGACTGAACGGCGTGATTTTGTTACATAACAAGACGCCCGGAGACGGACGCCATCCGGGGCGTGTTCCTGCGGATTCTTTTACGATTACTCAATTCTGTAAACGTAGTTTTCTTTTCTCGGCGTTTGCGGGGGCAGAGGCGCAGCAGGGTATCCCAAAACGCAATGTCCGATTCCTTCGTAATCGCCGGTAATGCCCAGCTGTTGAAGAATCTCTTTGCCTTCCGGACGTTCAAATTCCTCTTTGGCGCGATGAATCCAGCAAGACGCCACGCCGCAGGCGGTTGCCGCCAGCATGAGGTTGCCGATTACCAGCGACCCGTCGTAAAGATACGTTGGTTTGCTCTTGTCCGCCAAAACAATAACGACTGTCGGCGCGCCGTAGAACGGGTCGTTGGTCGTTCCGAGAATCTCGCCGTTGATTTTGGACAACTTATCCCGGTGTTCCTTGTTTGTAACAGCAATCATAATCGGCGATTGAAAACCGCGTCCGGTGGCGGCAAACGTCCCGGCTTTGAGAATCTTGTTGAGGACTTCTTCCGGAATCGGGTCCGGCTTGAAATTTCGGCAGCTTCGCCGAGCGGTAAACAGCGACAGGTCGTAGGGTTCGGTCATGGCAGTTTAGGGGGTTAGGGAATGGGGAGTAGGGAGTAGACGTTCGCCGCTAATCTTTCAAAAAATGTTTCAGCGTTCCATCGAATTCGCTGGTTGCGATTCTCCATTGCGGATTCTGGTCGGTAAACGACTGAGCGTGTTCGCACATCAGTTCGTACAGGAATTTGAAAACGCGGCGGGGCGTTCGGATTCGTTCCAGTGAGCTTGTCAGATGGTCAAAGGTCATGTTGTCGTCAAACCACTTGTCCAGCGTTTCGGGGAATTCGACCATCGTTTTGTCCGTACAGGCGGCAAGTCGAGCGTTGACCAAATCGTAAAGCGAATGTCCCGTCCACGTCAAAGACGGAATGAGGTTTTGTTTATCGAGCCGGCTTCGTTCGTTGAACTCGGAGCCTTCTTTTTTGGCGAAGTCGTACAGTTCCGCCGGCAAAAGCAACTTGAAGGCGACGTCCGGATATTTGAGCAGTTTGTTATCCAGAAGCGGCCAGATGAAATCACGCATCAGTGGCGCTGAGCCGGTAATCAGATACGGTTCGTCAACGCGGTCGACAAGGACGACAATTGACTTGTATCCCAAAACCTTGGTCAGGTTCGAGAACTTTTCCAGCAGCGCGTAACGGTCGTCCGCCTGCGCGCGGGTTGGCAGCGGCTGACCGGTCAGCTGAGACGTTGGCGTATCCAGCAGAATCTGCCGCATAGGCGCTTTGTCGAAATTGCGAACTCGAAGGTTTTTCCAGAGTTTTCGCGCTTCCCAATGCAGCGTTACAAATCGCCAAATCCACGGAACGAATCCGATAAACAAAACTATCCAAAAGTATACGCTCAGGATGTGACTGCTCTTAAGAACTTCCATACGCAACAATCCAATGGCAATAACGCAAAAGAGCAAAAGCCAGGCTGCGGCAACGGAGAACCATTTCCACGCCGCCAGATTGTAGACGCCCAACTTTTTGCGAAGCTTCGTCCAGCGGCTGTACTGACCGCCTGACGGCGACTGATCGTACAACGCCGCCAGGAGCAGAAAATCGCGCTTTTGGACGCTGTCCAGCGCTTTGAGATTCAATTCCGGGTCAACGTTCCCGTTGGCGTCGCGAACCTGAAGCGCCTGATCCGTCAGCTTTGTAACGCCCAGCGTCAAAATGGCGTCGATATGATCCCACAATCTCCACGCTTTGAGAAGTTTTGCCGGCTTTCGCCAGAATTTGGAAAAGCGTTCCTGAAACGCGTCGAGAAACGGATTGAAATCGTCATACTGAATTACAAAATCCCGCTTGCCGGAATTGTCCTGATTGTACTTGCTGTACTGACGATTCATCTGGATTTTCAGAGCGGTTTTGCCTGACCCTTTTTCGCCAAATACAATCGACGTGGACGGCAGCTCCGGATCGCCGAAAATCTTGTCCCACGCCGGGTGCCGCGCCGTTTCCAGACAGCCGTTTTGAAATACGATGTCAGACTGAGCGTCCTCTTCCGCAAACGGATTAGAGATAATTCCGTGATGTTGTAAAAAATCGGAAAGCTTCATTTTTTATCGGATTCCTGTCGCGTATGGTTTTGATTTCTTTGTAGTACAATTTCCGCGTTCCGCTTCAGCCCGTCCAGACCGCAGCGGGAAATCGGCGTAGCGCCGAAGCGCGTCTGGAATTCGTCTTCCGTCATGCGGAGGACAGAGTTGACGTCTATATATACGGGTTTGACCGGTCGATTGTGCGGGCAGACGTCCTGACAGACGTCGCAGCCGAAAACCCGGTTCCCAACGCGGCTGGCGATGTCGTCTGGAATTGCCCCGCGATGTTCTATCAGCCAATAGCTCAAACAGCGCCGAGCGTCCAAGCCGGAATCTGACAGCGCTCCTGTTGGGCAGGCGTCAATGCACCTGTTACAATCTTCGCAGGAAACGAACCGTCCGCCTTGACCGGGCGTCGGGTGAAGGGGTTCGGTCGAAAGTAAAACCGCCAGATTGACCCGGCTTCCCCAGTCGCCGCACTGTAAGAGCGTGTTTTTGCCGATGTATCCCAGCCCGGCGGTCAGAGCGGCGTCTTTTTCCAAAATCGGAGCGGTATCGACAACGCCCCGGCATTTGCCGTTGGGAAACAGCTCTCGATGAGTCTGAGCAAGCTGCTTGAGCGTTCGGCGGATTCGGCTGTGATAATCTTCGCTGACGGCGTAGAACGCGATTCGACCTCGAACCGCGCCTAACGACCCATCCGTTTCGGATTCCAGGCAGGGGAACGCGCTCTGTGCAAGCGATTCCGTTTCCTGCGGCATTGCCAGGACGACCATCGA
>JAZUMX010000708.1:0-2767 GCA_045603865.1 Thermoguttaceae bacterium | reverse complement strand
TAGCAAAACTTTTTTCCTTTGAGCGGTGTATAAGATATATCGATTCGCGTTTGAAGGCGTTTGGCGTCTGTCGCGAAAAGAGCAGTTAATCATTTTAATGGAGATAATTTTATGACTCGTAAAATCTTCGCATTGTTAGCCGCGCTTATTATGGCGTTCACCGTCAGCGCGTCTCAGATTCAGGCTGCCGCCCCGGTTGCTGAAATCAGCATCGGCAGCTACGAAACGCTTTCGAGCAGCTTTGAAACTCTCGGCAAAATGCTCGACAACGATCAGTTGGCGACTTTCCCTAAACTCCTTGAAGCGCAGATTGGCGACAACCTCAAGGCGTTCGACAAATCCAAGCCCTCTGGCGCTTTGGTTTTCTTGAAAGAAAAGAACGGCAACGTTAGCGGAGCCAGCTTCCTTGCTTTTGTTCCTCTGTCTGATTCGGCTGTTCTCTTTGAATTCCTGGAAGACAATGACGCCGTTGAAGTTGAATCAACCACCGTCAAGGGCGTTGAAATGAAAAAGGTTACGTTCAACGAAAAGTCCGTTTACGTCGTAACGGCTAACGGCTGGACGTTTGTTTCCGACAAGACTTCTTTACTGCTCGATCTGCCCCAGAATCCGGCTGCTGCGTTGGGCGATCTGCCGTCCAAGTACCTGCTGGCTGCCAAATTGAACATTGACGTTGTTCCGGAATCCGCCAAAAAGTGGATCGAAGACCAAATCGAAAGCGGCATCAAAGCTGCTGAAGCCGCCAATCTCGAAGACGACGAAGAAGAAGTCGAAGAAGAAGCTCTCCTGGAAAAAGTTCAAAAGTATTCTCAGAACGCTCAGCTGAAGCAGTTCAAGAAATTGCTTTATGAATTCAAAACGGTTGTAATTGGAGCTGCTTTTGACGGCAAAAAGAACGTTCTTCGTTTCGATCTGGACGTTGTCCCGGTTGAAGGTTCCGAAACCGCCAAAGAGTTTGAAGCTTACAAGGGTCAAACCGGTTTTGGCGCTACTGTTCTCGACGACGCGACTGGATACAGCTCCGAAGTCAGCATTCCGGAAGAAGCCAAGTCAACTCTGGAACTGCTTGGCATGTACAAAGATCTTATTCTGAAAGCTGTTGCTGACAACGACGAATGCAAGCTCGACAAAGAAAAGCTGAACGCTCTTATTGAAAAGACTTCTGCCGTAGTAGAAGACATTGTCAAAGCCAACGACGGTAAAGTTGTTAAAACCGGTTCCGCTTTCTATTTCAAGACGGACGACATCAGCTTTGTTACAGTTGCCAAGTGCGCCAAAGTCGAAGCGATTGACGGACTGATCAAAGATTGGCTTAAAGAAGCTGGCGACGAAGTTGACAAGTACTTCAAAGCTGATACGGAAACCTGGGAAGGCTTGACGTTCAACGTTGCGACAATTCCGACTGAAAAGCTGACAAAAGAACTGCTCAAGAAGGCTGAAGACGCGGACGAAGAGGAAGCTGACCAACTCAAGGAAGTCGTTAAGACGATCCAGGCGATTTACGGCGAAAACATCACGATTGCCTACGCAGTTGGCGATGATACTTTCTACTTTGCCGCTGGCAAAGACGCCGTTGCTCTGATCAAGAAAGTCGCTTCCAATGGCGCTGCTGTTCCGAACGGATATCTGACCTACGGCATGCTCAACGTTAAAGAACTCGTCGGAACGTTCTCCAAGTTTACGTTCATCGGAGAAGACACCCGCGACATTCTCGAAGCAGTTGCTGAAAGCGCTGACGAAAACACCGGTAAAGTCTGGGTTAGCGCCGGATTGAATGACAAAGGCGGAGCTACGTTCTCTCTGGAACTCGACGGCGGCATCCTCAAGATGGGTCAGACCGGAATCATGCTTTACATGATGAACAACGCTGGCGGATTTGGCGGCGACGAAGAAGAATTCGAATTCGATCTGGAAGAAGACGACGACTGATCAATAGCGGTTTCAGGGACGTTTGTCAACAGGCGTCCCTGACGCTCGTTTGTTCAATACAATCTCTCAAAGACAATAAAAAACCGAGGCGTTTAACAACGTCTCGGTTTTTTGTTTTATCGGTTTGCTAAACAGCAGACGAATAACTCTTATTTGTCGGCTTTCTTTGTGTTGCGGCGTTCTTCCAAACGAACAGCCTTGCCGGTTCTCTGACGCAGATAGTACAGTTTGGCGCGCTTAACTCTGGACGAACGGGTAACAACGATCTTCGCGATTTTCGGGCTGTGAAGCGGGAACTTGCGTTCAACGCCTTCGCCCTGAACGATACGGCGGACGGTGAACATCTCGCTGGCGCCAGCGCCGCTGCGGGCAATGACGACTCCGGAGAAAATCTGGATACGTTCTTTCTGACCTTCGAGAATACGGCAATGGACTTCAACAGTATCGCCAATTTCGAAGTTGGCAATGTCCTTTTTCAGGCAGGGTTGAACCGCCAAATTCATAATTTCCTGACTCATGGTTGCTTACCTTTCTTTTGGTACTTTAAGTTATGTGTTCTGTGAACGCTCAAAGAGGACTGCGGAATCAATTGTTTGCGTCCGGGTCAGTTTTGGGACGCGCTTTCCGCTTTCGTTTGGGCATGTTCGCTTCGTCAATTTTCCGTTGGATTTCTTCAGTAATCAAATCGGGTCGGCGTTCTATCGTTCGCTTTAACCCTTCATCCAACCGCCATTTGTCGATTGCCTGATGGTTGCCGTTGAGCAGGATTTCCGGGACGGTTAATCCTCGATATTCTCGCGGGCGAGTGTACTGCGGACCTTCCAGAAGCCGATCTCCA
>JAZUMX010000707.1:0-4014 GCA_045603865.1 Thermoguttaceae bacterium | reverse complement strand
TCTGGACGTCAACGCCGTGGGAGAATATGAAAGAACTTGTCTTCACTATGCAGCTCTAAGCGGCAATTTGGAAATGATTAAATGGTTTATCGAAAAAGGGTTAGACATTAACGCCAAAGATTTCGATGAGAGTTCTGTTTTACAATATGCCGTTGAAGGAGGCAATGTGGAAACGGTTCAATGGCTTATCGAGCAAGGGTTAGACATTAATGCGCCGCTTTCCGTTGACCGTATTCCGCTGCTTTTCTTCGAAGAAAACGGTTTAAACATAAACGAAGATTACAAAGATTACAATTTAATATTCTATGCAGCTTTGAACGGCAATTTGAAACTGATTCAATGGCTGGTTCAACAAGGAGAGGATGCGATCAAAAACAACGCCGTTTTAAGAGCGGCAATTTATAGCGACAATATAGAATTGGTTCGATGGCTGATTGATCAAGGCGCGGACGTAAAAAGCGACAAATCGTTATTGTCTTTTGCAACAGAAAGAGGCAACCTGGAGATGACCCAATATCTTGTAACTCAGGGTGTTGACGTAAGGAAATCGAAGGACGCTTTACACTTTGCGGCTCAGAGAGGCAATATTGAACTGATTCAGTGGCTTATTGCTCATGGCGCAGACGTCAATGGCAGAGATTCCATGGGGCATACTGTAATGATGGCTGCAGTTTATAGTAAAGATATAGATGCAGTGCGTTATTTTCTTGAACAGGAAGGGATAGACATCAATGCGTCTGTATATGACCGACGCTATCATTCGCCTTTAGAGGAAGCTGTAATAATTGGCGATTTTAAAATGGTGAAATTTCTTGTTGAACATGGAGCCAACGTCAATCCACAAGAGGGATTTTCACTTGTTCCATACTGGTATGAAGCGTCTCAACATGGCGCCGACCCGAAGATCGTCAAGTATCTTAAAGAGCGCGATAATACGCTTATTATATGGAGCGGCGTTTTATCGCTGTTAGTTATAGCGATTGCTTCATACTTTATTTACAGAAACCTTCGGTCTAAAAAGCTGGTTGAGACGGAATCGTAGTTCTATATAAGCGATTGTGAAATGCGGCGGGCGAAGACGCCCGCGAACCAGCGGGGCGGAGGGGCATTCCGCGTTCTGAAGATTTTGGGATGCTTCCGCCGCAAGCGTTCACCAATTGATAACTTTGCGGACTTCGCGAACTTTGCGTGAGAATTTCTTACGCGATAGGATATTTAACACTTCAAACAAAGCGTAATTCCGTTCGCTGCGCTCACTTCATTACCGCCTTTCATTTTTAAACAAAATCCGCGGAAATCCGTCTAATCCGTAAAATCCGTGTGCGGACTGACCCGCTCATAACCAAAGCGCCGCCCGCCCCTTGCATTTCTAAAGCTGATGCTATATAATCGTAGGTATGAATAAAAAACAAATACTGAAATTCGTTTTGAGAGTTGTCGGCGTTGCTGCAACGTGCGCTGCGATACTGGGCTGGGGCGGTTCGACGATTGTCGTCAGTCCCTTGGCGGGAATTACGCTCTGGATAGCCGCCGGGACGTTGTGTCTTATCCCGTTGTCGCTTCTGATTTTAAGCGTTTTCGTTCCCCGGGTTTTCTGCCGGTTCCTCTGCCCGATGGGCGCGGCGTTTGACGTCGTCGGCTGGCTTGGGAAAAAGCTGGGCGTTCCCCGGATTTCCGCCCGATGGGTTCCCAACCTGCGATTCGTCTTTCTTATTGCGACGATAGCAGCAGCTTTTTCCGGCATCGCCGGCGCGCTCATTCTCGACCCGACAGTTCTGTTTAAAGGATTCGTTTTGCTCTCACCGTATTCGTGGGGATTGATTCTCGTCCCGATACTGCTGATTGTGACGCTGATAATTCCCAAATTCTGGTGCGTTCGCGGCTGTCCGTTGGGCGCGCTGCAGGACGCGGCGTTCTTCCCGTTTCGATGGATTAAAAAGCTGTTGGGAAAAGAGCAGAACGAAGATCAGCCGGACTTGCGCGGCATCGCTCAGCGGCGATACGCCTGGGCAGCAACGATTCTCGGTCTGACGGCGGCGGGCGCGTACGGCGCGTACAGCAAGCAGGAAGAATCGAAAAAGAGTTCTCAGCGCAATCCGCTGATTCTTCCGCCCGGCGCGGGAACGGAACTGCAAATGGCGTCGCAATGCGCCCGATGCGGAGCGTGTTTCAAGTCCTGCCCGACGAAAGCGCTTCAGCCGATTTCCTTTGACCAGTCCCCGATTCTCTGGGGCGCGCCCAACGTCGATTTCCAGACGGAGTCCGATCATCCCGCCTACTGCGAGTATACGTGTAACAAATGCTCGGAAGTTTGCCCGACAGGCGCGATTGCAAATCTGACGCTGGAAGAAAAACAGAACGTCGTCCTGCGTCCTGTTACACTGAACTATTCGGAATGTCGGCTCAATTTCGAGAAAGAATGTTCGATCTGCGTAAACGTATGTCCGACCTCCGCTATTGAAAAACAGTGGTCGGACGAACAGTATCTGACGATTTTAACCGTCAATTTAGACTTATGCGTTGGCTGCGGCAAATGCGCCGCCAACTGCCCGGAAAAGGCGTTGAGTTGCGAATAGTCAGTAGACAATAGACCGCAGGAAACCCCTCACTCGCTTGTTTTTACCTCTCCCTTGAAAAACCTGTATACTGTATATAATATTAACTGTTGTTCTGGCAAGTCCGAACCTGTTAGTAATAATCGACTTGCCGGGCGCATCCCTTTAAAAAAGCAGGTTTTATCATGACAGTTAATATGACGCGAGTTCACAAAAACGTTCATCCAGACGAAGCAACGTTAAAGCATTTGACCGAAGCCGCCAACCGGCTCGTTCAGACGCGCCGCTATCAGATGGGATACCCGTTCGATCAGGAAACGAATCTGGAAGGATTCTATAAATGGCTTATCGAAACGGGGTTGTGCAACACAACGTTGATCAGCGTCGGCAGCCCGTATAAAGAGGCGTGGGACATGCTCGACGTCGACGAGTTTGAACGCGCCATTGTCGATTTCTACGCCAAGGCGTTTGGGTTCCCCGCTGATTCCTGGTGGGGGTTCATTTCCAACGGCGGCACGGACGGCAACATGCACGGCTTGTATTTCGGCAGAAAGTATCTGGCGTCGAAATCCGACCTGCCTCCAATTCTGTACGTTTCCGCCGAGGCACACTATTCGGTTCAAAAGCTGGGCGACGTCCTCAACATGGAAACCCGCGTTATCAAAGCTCTGCCCGGCGGACAGATGGACGCGTCCGACCTGCGCCGTCAGCTTGACCCGTCCCGTCCGGCGTTAATCGGAATCGCCATCGGCGGCACGTTCAAAGGCGCGATCGACAACCAGGACGAAATCGACGCGGTTCTCAAAGACGTCAACCCGCCGGCGTATTATCGGCATCTCGACGTCGCCCTTTTCGGCGGATACCTGCCATGGCTTAACGACCCGGAAGCGAACGCGGTTCTCAATCAGGCGAAAAAGGGATTTGATTCCCTCGCCGTTTCCGGTCACAAATTTTTAGCGATGAACGAGCCGTGCGGCGTGTTCGTTTGCAAAAAAGAAATCCTCGATACGCTCCACAATGTAACAGTCCCGTATCTTGACTGCGTCATTCCGACAATCAGCTGTTCCCGCAGCGGGTTCGACGTTCTCAAGCTGTACTGGCGTATTACCACCTCCGGAGCCGACGGGTTCCGGGAAGAAGCGGAACATTCTCTCGCTATGACAGCCAAGCTGGTGGACGCTCTTAAAAAACGCAGCGTCCAACCGTTTGTCAACCGATGGTCTAACACAGTTCTGTTCAAACGTCCCGCGGCAGAAATGATTCACAAGTACTGCATGGCGTGTCAGGGAGATTTGTCACACGTTGTCGTGATGCAGTATTTCGACGAACCGTTGATCGAACAATTGGCAGACGACATCGCGAAGCAGTGAAGAAATTATGAAAGGCGGTAACGGAATGAGCGAAGCGAATGAAGTTACGCTTTAATATAGGGAGCGGCGAATTACTATTCCCTACTCCC
>JAZUMX010000706.1:0-3174 GCA_045603865.1 Thermoguttaceae bacterium | reverse complement strand
ACGGCTAGAAACATTGAACCGCTAACGCGGTTCTAGCGGACGCTAATGCGTCTGTTTTTTTAAAACTTCGCGAACTTTGCGTGAGATATTAAACGGGGCTCGCCAGTCTATCAAACTATCTGTGATTGATTACAGCGTCCGGGCAGACGGTTTCAAAGTTCGGCGTGAGGTCGATTTGGAGTTTGCCGGTTACCAGTTTGAGCAAGTCGCCGGCAATGCCCTGAACGAGCGGGGTTTCCCAATGGTTGTTGCCGTGTCCGAGGGCGGAATAGGCAACGGTTCCTTTTCCTTCTTTGCGCGCCCAAACGCAGGGGAAGTCCGGGCGATTATAGCAGTCGCCGTTCATGCCTTCCGTCTGAAGCAGCAGGAAAACGTGCATGTCTTTGGCGAGATGTTTGTTAGCGTACCATTCATCGTGATGGCGAATCGGTCGTTCAAAGCCTTTCAGACAGGGCAGTTCTGGATCGATCGGCTTGAGGGTCGCTTCCTGCTGCGCTCCGTGCGAAATGAACTCGCCGCCAATCATGTTGATGTAATCGTTGCGCTCTTCCTTCGGGACGTCCTTGTATCCCCCGCCAACGCGCCACGTATCGGTTGCGGAATGGAATCCAAGGAACCCAACGCCGGAACGAATCGCTTCAAACAGATTTTTGGCGCCCTGCTTCGACAGGCATTTTCCCGGGCAGCGATTATTTGTAGTGTCAAGATTGCCGCTGGTATAGAAAACAATCGCGTCGTACTGGGACAAATCGCCGTCAAAGACGGTTCCGTCTTTTGTGCAGACGACTTCAATGCCGTTCTTTTCACCGAACTCTTTGAGGAACGAACCGCAAACGCCCAGTTTGCCGTCGTTGTCCATCGTTGGCGGGTGAATGAACCCAGCGGAATAATCGTAGTACAAAACTTTCTTCTTCGGCTCGTCTGCCAAAACGGAGACGCTGGACATGGTCGCCAAAGCGGCTCCCAGACCGGTTAAAGCAATAAAATCTCTTCTTTTCATGATGTAACAGGGGGTGAAATTGTTAAGGGAAATGGGAAACGAAAAATATTCTAAAAAACGCCCTTTCTCGAAAAGCGAATTATGAATGGTTGTTATCGACGATTATTGGACCGTCCCATGAGAGCGGTTGCGTAGTACAAAAGGGTGAGTACAGCCTGAACTGTAGCGGCAACGTACGTCAGCGCGGCGGCGTATAATGCGCTGCGAACCAGTCCTACGCCTTCGCCCTGAACGATGTTGGAATTGTTGAGAAAAACTTTCCCGCGCGCCGAGGCGTTATATTCAACCGGCAGATTGACAAGCTGAAAGAACGAGACAAAGGCAAACAGTCCCAATCCGAGCCACGCCAGTCCTGACATGTCAGCGCCCAACCCAGCGGCGAACATAGCCATGCCAGCGCCGCCGCCAATGTTCGCCATCGGAACAGCCATATTGCGGATTACCAGCGGCGCGTAATGCGTTCCGTCCTGGACGGCGTGCCCTGCTTCGTGACAGGCAACGCCGACGGCGGTTGCTGTATAGCCGTCGTAAATATCTGTACTAAGATTGGGCGTTTTGTCTGACGGGTTGTAATGGTCAGTCAAAAAGCCGTCAATCTTGTTGATTCTGACGTGCTGAAGGCCGTTTGCGTCCAGCATTTGTCTGGCGGCTTCCGCGCCCGTAATGCTGGTTCTGTATTTCTGACCGTTGGCAACTGCCGACTTAAGCCACCCCTGAGCGAGCATGCCAAGCAGAGCCGGAACGCCTGCAACAATTAAATATAAAAGCGAATTTTCCATTCTTTAACTCCCGTATTCTTACTTTTTGAAAAATCAATCTTCGTCCAGTGTAACGCCCTGTAACGGACAACGCGCCAAAACCGCGTACAGCGGACCGCGGCGCGTCAGTTCGGAAGACAGAACGTCTATATGCGTAACATACGTTTTACCCAAATCGCAGCGCGGGTACTGAGCGATCTTTTCGCTCAAGTCCCTCAACGCCGCCGTCGGCTTGCGGATTCTGCCTAAGGTGATGTGCGGAACGTACGGCTTGTTCTCTCGAACAAACCCCATTTTAATTGCTGCCGCTTCAACAGCGTTAAACGCTGCAACAAGCTGGCTGGACGGGTCTTCAACGCCAACCCAGACGGTTCTCGGCAGTTCCACTCTCGGGAACGCGCCGGCTCCCATCGCCCGAATTTCAAACGGGGGAACGTCTTTAACCGCCTTTTGGAACTCTGTGCAGACGGACGCCATGTCTTCCCGTTCGACGTCGCCGAGGAACTTTAGCGTTACGTGAAACTGACCGGATTCCACCCACTTTATATCGGCGCCGCAGGACGCGAAAACCGTCATGAGCTTTTCAATTTGAAGAGCGCTTTTCTGAGCGATTTCGACAGCGACAAACATGCGAACCAGTTCTTTGAACTTGGGCATATTGATTCTCCTTTAGCGGCGGGGGGTGCATAAAAAAACGGAATCAGAAACAGTTCCGATTCCGTAATCCGTATTATTTTACTCTGTTGTTGTCGTCAACCTTGACAACGGTTGGCTTATGCGAATGAGCGGCAGAGTCTGAGTAGTTGGCGTACGTGATAATCACAACTTTATCGCCGATATAACCGTTTCTGGCGGCAGGACCGTTGAGCATAATCGTTCCCGACCCGGCTGGGGCTTCGATGGCGTACGTGATAAGCCGATCGCCGTTGCTGCAGTTGAGAACGTGAACTTGCTCGCCCGGCAGAATGTCGGCGGCTTTGAGCAGATCGGAATCAATGGAAATACTGCCCTCGTAGTCCAATTTCAGCGCAGTTAACGTAGCGCGGTGGATTTTCGATTTGAACATGATTCTTTCCATGGGGAATACGCTCCTGATCAACGGTTTACCGGAAAATGTCAATCTGCCGCCCAAACAATTCTTGACGGTTTTGACTATATATTATTTTAGCACAATTATGCATTGATGCAATAGGGAGCAATACACTCCGGGTGCGTTCAAATCTGGGGGGCGCCAGAAAAAGGAAAGGAATTTGGAACTCTTTCGTAGCCCCCAGATTTATCTGGGGGACTAAATAACACGCTCCTCCCCAAAACGCTTCCCTTCCCCTCCCTTCCCCGCTCCATTCGGAGCGGAGAAGGGAGGGGAATTCGTGCGTTATAATATTATTTGGCGTTGTATTTGCACCCCACACCTAA
>JAZUMX010000705.1:0-12156 GCA_045603865.1 Thermoguttaceae bacterium | reverse complement strand
CAGGGAGCCAGCTTGCTGGCGACCGAAAGTTTTTTCAAGGCGGACGAAGTCCGCAAATTTTTTAAGCCGCAAAGAACGCAAAGAGCGCAAAGAATAAAAAGAACGCCAGAGGCGATAATCGTCTCTGGCGTCAAATTGTTTTAATCTTCAAAAATGAAGTCTATATTCGCCTCGCGGGCATCAACCGCCGAAGTCGTCGAAGTAGATGTTTTCGCGTTCGACTCCCAGCGAGTCCAGAAGTTTAACGACGGCGCCGGTCATCATGGGCGGGCCGCACATGTAGTATTCGCAATCTTCCGGGGCAGGGTGATCTTTCAAATACAGATCGTACAGGCACTGGTGAATGAACCCGGTCGGACCTTTCCAGTTATCTTCCGGCAGCGGGTCGGACAGAGCCAGGTGCCAGGAGAAGTTCGGGAATTTTTCCGCCAGTTTGTCGAATTCGTCCGCATAGAAAACTTCTCTCAGCGAACGGGCGCCGTACCAGTAGGAAATCTTGCGCTGGCAGTTCTTTGTGAGCAGTTCGTCGAAAATCTGCGAACGAAGCGGAGCCATGCCTGCGCCGCCGCCGACGTAGATCATTTCGGAATCGGATTTCTCGTTGACGAAGAACTCGCCGTACGGTCCGGAAATGGTAACTTTGTCGCCTGGCTTGAGGCTGAAAATGTAGCTGGACATAAGTGCCGGGGGAACGTTGGGCATCCTCGGGGGGGGGGACGCGATACGGACGTTGAGCATAACAATGCCCTTTTCCGCCGGGTACGACGCCATTGAGTACGCGCGGGTTACGTGTTCCGTACAGGTTGACACGTACTGCCAGAGATTGTATTTATCCCAGTCGCCGTGGTATTCCGGGTCAATGTCGAAATCCTTGTACGCAACGGTATGCGGGTCGCATTCGATCTGAATGTATCCGCCGGCGCGGTAGTCGACGTGTTCTCCCTTGGGGAGTTCCAGAACCAGTTCTTTAATGAACGTCGCTACGTTGCGGTTGGATTTAACGGTGCATTCCCATTTCTGAACGGAGAAAATTTCCGGGTTGATTTGCAGTTTCATGTTCTGCTTGACCGGGGTCTGGCACGCCAGACGCCAGTGGTCGCGAACCTCGCGGCGAGACATGTGTCCCAGTTCCGTCGGCAGGATTTCTCCGCCGCCTTCGAGAACCTGGACTTTGCACTGACCGCAGGAACCTCCGCCGCCGCAAGCGCTGGGGACGAAGATCTTTTTATCCGCCAAAGTCTGAAGCAGTTTCCCGCCCATAGGGACTTCCAGCGTCTTGGACGGGTCGTCGTTGATTTCCAGGGTTACCAAACCGCTGGGAACCAGAAGTTTTCGGGCGAGGAGGATGACGCACACCAGTGTAATCACTATACCGGTGAACATTCCGACTCCGAGTAAAATCTCATGTAACATAATAGCTCTTTTATTTGTTAGTTAGGAATGAGGAGTGAGGTTTATCTGGGAATTTTCCGGGAATTCTCTGGGAGGATTCTGGGAATCTTCTGGGATTTTCCCAGTTTCTCCCAGAAAACTCCCAGCAGTTCCCAGCGTTTCCCAGCTTCCAGTTTTCTAACTCCTCATTGAATAACCTTTGAATTCAACCAATAACCTAAATTCCGGAAAATACCATGTAGCCCATTGCCATCAAGCCGGCGGTGATAAACACGATGCCGATGCCGCGCAGTCCTTTCGGGACGTCGCTGTACTGCATGCGTTCGCGAATCGCTGCCAGAAGGCTGATGGAAATCGCCCAGCCCAGACCGGATTCAAACCCGTAACGGATCGACTGACCGAAGTCCATGGAGCGTTCGACCATAAACAAACTTCCCGCCAGAATGGCGCAGTTGACGGTAATCAACGGAAGGAAGATTCCCAACGCGTTGTACAGGCTGGGAACGTATCGGTCGAGGAACATTTCCAAAATCTGGACAATAGCGGCAATAACGCCAATAAACGAAATCAACGTCAAATATTCCACCCCGTTAGGGACGAGAATATAATGATAAATCATGTAGTTGACCGGAACAGTAATCGCCATAACAAACGTTACAGCAACGCCCAATCCCAACGCGGTTTTAACGTTTTGCGAAACCGCCAGGAACGTACACATTCCCAAAAACAGGGACAGGGCAAGGTTCTGAACAAAGACGTTGCGAATGAATTCTGTAATGTAAAATTCCATAATCTTTGAGATAAACCCTTTAGCGGCTTTCGGAATCCCGAAGTCGTTACACAGAGTTTATTTGTCTCCCTCCTGCAGTTTCGGGTTGATGGTTTTAAACAGCCAGATAATCAGACCGATGATAAAGAACGCGCTGGGCGCCAGAATCATCAAGCCGTTGGGCATATACCAGCCGCCGTTGTTGACCGTCTTGAGAACTTCAAATCCGAAAATCGTTCCGGAACCGAAGAATTCACGGAGGAACGAAACGATCATCAGAATCAGACCGTATCCGAGTCCGTTGCCCAAACCGTCGACGATGCTCAACACAGGCGGGTTCTTCATGGCGAACGCTTCAGCGCGTCCCATTATAATGCAGTTGGTAATAATCAGGCTGACGAATACGGACAGGCTCTTGGACAGTTTGAACGCGAACGCCTGTAGCACGAGGTCAACAATCATAACCATAGCCGCGATAATAACCATCTGTACAATCATACGGATGCTCGACGGAATATGGTTGCGAATCAGGCTGACGGCGAAGTTGGAACATACCAGAACAGCTGTAACGGCGATTGTCATCGTTAACGCCGTGTCCATTTTGGTTGTAACCGCCAAGGCGGAACAGATGCCCAGTACGCTAAGAGCAATCGGGTTGGTTGCGAAAAGCGGACTGAGAAACGCTTCTTTATATTCTTTTGCAGTCGCCATTATTTTGCGCCTCCTTTCGAATTGTCGTCAGATTTGGGGGTTGCATTAGCGCAAACGGTTTTGCTTTCCGGGGGAAGCTGCCCGGCTTTAAGCTGAGCCAGCAGTCCCTTGTATTCGTTGAGCCAGTAACCGATCTGGTTGTTGACGCCCTTGCAGGTCAGAGTTGCGCCGGAAATGCCGTCGACTTTATAGGCAGCGTTTTTGTCGCTCGGGTCAACGGTTCCCTTAATGACTTTCAGCTCCGCTTTTCCGGATTCGTCGTAGGCTTTCTTTCCGATCCATTTGTCCGCCCAGATCGGATTTTCGACTTCGCCGCCCAATCCGGCGGTTTCGAGCTGATCGTAGTACAGAAGACGTCCAACGGTGGTAAAGTCGTTATTGAGGGCGATAAACCCGTACATGGTCGACCAAAGCCCTTTGCCGAAGAACGGCAGAATGACCTTTTCCAACTCGCCTTTGTCGTTTCTGACGAGATAAATTGTAACGTAACGCGGAACGGTCGGGACGCCGGGTTTGACTTCGCCTTCCGGAACGAGCGTATAGCCGTCTTTGTTCATCAAGACGCGTTCGTCAAACGTCGCCGGATTGAATTCGTCTGCGTTTGTAACAAACTTTTCCTTGAGCAAATCGTAGACTTGCGGGTCGATCTTTTCAAACGCCGGAGCGATTTCGCTGGCTTTGTATCCGGGTTTGACCAAATCTGCCGCCAAAACGATGTTGCCGCGTTTGAAGTTGAGTTTATTCTGTTCAATTATGGGTCTGAGAACGACGTTTGCCGTTGAGACCAGCGTCGCGCAGACGGCGCAAACCGCAATCGCGACGAAAAACGTTTTAAATAAGCTGTTATTAGACATTTCGCAAAGCCCTCCGTTTAATGTTGGCCTGGACGAAGAAGTAGTCAATCATCGGGGCGCAGAGGTTTCCAAACAGAATGGCAAGCATGACGCCTTCCGGATACGCCGGGTTCATTGCGCGAACGACAATAACCAGCGCTCCGATAAGGAATCCGTAAACGTACTGACCGCCTCGCGTCAAAGCGCCTGTAACAGGGTCAGTCGCCATAAAGGCGCAGCCCAAAGCGAAGCCGCCCATCACAAAATGCCAATGGGGGTAAATGCCCCAGGCGGGATTGGTCGTGTAGCCGATGGAGTACATAAAGTACGTAAACACGGCAAGCGCGCCAGTTCCAACGCACATGGAAAGCATGACTCGCCAGGAGCCGATGCCAGTGAAGATCAGCATCGCCGCGCCGATCAAGCAGCACAGCGTACTGGTTTCGCCCATTGATCCGGGAATGAATCCGGCGAAGCAGTCGAACCAGTATTGCATATCCGTCAGGTTTTGGCTGGCGGCGACGGCGGAGATGCCGTCCATGCCCTGCTGAGTTGCCGCGGCAAGAGGCGTTGCCATCGTCGTGCCGTCAACCGGAACCCAGATGCTGTCTCCGGTAATCGTACCGGCAAAGGCAAAGAAGATAAACGCTCGAGCAACCAGAGCCGGGTTGAGGATGTTTCTGCCCGTTCCGCCAAAGACTTCTTTTCCAATCACGACGCCGAAGGAAATCGAAACGGCGACAATCCAAAGCGGAATCGTAGCGGGAAGCGTCAGCGGGAAAAGCATGGCTGTTACGAAAAAGCCCTCGTTGACAATCTCTTTTCGGAAGATCGCAAACACGACTTCCCACAGAATTCCGACTATAAACGTTACAACGTAAATCGGAATGAAGTACATCGCGCCAAAGACGATAAACTGAATCGGGTGGCTGAAGTACGAAACCGTTCCCTTTTCCGGGACGGCGCCGAGGTCAAAGTTCCCGACTTTAACGCAGCTCATCAACCAGCCGCGCCAGTTTTTCAAGCCGTCTGTCGGCAGCGATTTCAGCGGAGCGACAACGGTCTTTTCAACGCCTTTATCGTCAACAATCTTTTGAGCGACGCTCGTTGTTGACATCGTCTTGTACGCCTGATAGCCCGTATTGTAACACGCCATAAAGCAGCAGGGAATCAGCGCGATGCAGACGGTAATCATCATGCGTTTGAAGTCAATCGAATCGCGAACGGCGCATTTGCCCGTGGCGACTTCTTCCGGTGTGTAGAAGAACGTGTCGAAGACTTCCCATAACGGATATAGAGCCTCCAGCTTTCCGCCTTTGGAAAACCAGGGTTTTGTCTTATTGAAAATGAATTTAATCGGATTCCACACGGTTTAGCCCTCCTTGTCGATGAGTGTTAAAACGGAACGGAGCATCGAACCGAATTCGTTTTTGCCCGGATCGACGTAAGTGCACAGAGCCAGGTCTTCTTCGTCCAGCTCCAGCGCTCCGAGCTGTTCCGACTGTTCCAGATTTCCCACCGCCAAAGCGCGAGTGAGGAACACCGGCAGGATGTCCAAAGGCATAACGTCGTCCATCGACCCGATAGAGAAAATCGCGCGCGGACCGCCGTAAACGTCCGTCGTCATGTTGTATTCCCAGCCCGGGAAGAACAGCGACGCATTCGTCCATTTGGTTGAGAAGTCAACGAACTTCGGAAGAATCCAGCCGAACAGCCGACGCTTGACGCCTTCGCGGAGAACGGAAACCTGAAGACTGTAACGTCCCAGATAATTCAGACCCGGTTCAGACTTGCGGCCGTTCAAAACCGACCCGGAAATGACGCGGACGGGGATGTCGTTTTTCGCGTCGACGTCGAATTCGCCGTTGGTCAGCTCGTCCAGATTGGCGCCGATTCGGGTTTTAATCAACCGCGGCTTTTTCACAATCGGACCGGAGAGAGAAATAACGCGGGCTTTGCAAATGTATCCCGTTTTGAACAGGTATCCAAATGCGGCAACGTCCTGATAATTGACGTGCCAGACAACGTTCGTTCTTGACGCCGGGCAGAGGAAATGAATGTGCGTTCCAACCAGACCGCAGGGGTGCTTTCCGGAGAATTCCGCAACTTGCAGATTCGGAAGCCCTTCCGCTTCTTCAGGAAGAACGCGGCAGTCCGGCGACTGACAGAAGAACAGCGGCTTGTCGCCAGCCAGGACGGACAGAACTTTCAACCCTGCCAGGAAATCGTCTTCTCTGTCTTTGAGCGCAACGGCGGGACAGGGAGCGTGCGGGTTGGAGTCCATCGCTGTTACAAAAATCGCGTTGGGACGCGTTTCCGGAGACGGGACTTTGCTGAACGGTCGAGTCCGAAGAGCCGTCCACTGACCGGAATCGACCAGCGTTTTGACGACGTCGTCTGCCGTAAGCTTATCCAGCGGCGTAACCGGGAACTGGATTTTCTCCTCCTCTTTGGGGTCAATCTCGATTACCACAGACAGCAAAGCGCGTTTGTCGCCGCGGTTAATCGCCTTGACCGTTCCCCCGGCTGGGGACGTGTATTTTACTCCAGGCGTCTTTTTATCGGTAAAAAGAACCTGACCCAATTTCACCCGGTCGCCCTCCTGGACGGCCATGGTCGGCTTCATCCCAACGTAGTCAGGACCGACAACCGCAACGGTCTTCACCTGCGGCGAGTCCTGAATACTCTGAAGCGGCTTGCCTGCCAGCGGCAAGTCAAGCCCTTTGTAAATCTTAAATGAGTTCATAAGGTAGGCATTGGTTAATAAATAAACTGATATTTGACAATGGGATACGAAAGAGAACAGACCATCGGCGCGACGCCGTTTTCGTCTTTCTCTACTATTCCACTATACTTTATCCATTTTTCCATTATCTCTAGTTTACCATAAATTTTAAATTTGTGCACTATGGGGACTAAAAATTTTTTGAATTATTTTGATATTTAGACGGTTTTATTTGAAAGAAGCAATGTTTTCTAAAATCTTTACCCATTTTTACACCTCTTAACAATAATATTTGTTGACCGGAATCTGGCAATACGATTAAAAATGTGTTATAATACTGAACTGGATAATAGTCATTCAACTTACTCAAAAAATCATGTTTAGCAATTTGACCCCTGATCCGTCTGACGGCAATATTGATTTCAATCAGCCAACGCCGACGTCTTTTTTGGACGAGCTTCGCAGCCACGACCAAAAAGCGTGGGAACGGTTTAACCTTCTCTATGGACGTTTGGTTATTTACTGGCTCATTCAACGAGGCGTGTCCAATCGGCAGATTCGGAAAAAGATGTTGTACGATATCTGCATCCTTGTCATGAAATCAATTGGCGGATTCCGAAAAGAAAAGCCGACGGATCGATTCCGAAGCTGGCTGCATAAAGTCGTTGACAATTACGTTACAGGCGTTCAAAGAGATTATCAGAAAAAGAAGAATCGCCCCAATGCGGTTTACGACCCCTCCTCTCACGCAATTTCAGACCCTCATTCGTCTGTCCTGGAAACGGTTCTCAAAATGGAACAGGAACAAATCCGGCAGGACGACCCCGACAACGTCGAGAATTTGACCGAAGACGAAATCTACGCTCAAGGGTTAATGCGCGTGTTGGGTACGCATTTCTCTCAACGCGACGTCGATATTTACTATCAGCTTGTTTACGAAAAGAAGAATTCTTTTCAAGTCGCGGAGCTGACCGGGCTTAAGCCCGCCAACATCCGAAAGATTCGACAGCGAATCAACGACTATCTGAAAAATTATCTTGCGGAGCTAAACGAACTGGAAGACGTCGATAACGAAGACAATCAGGAAGAATGAACTATTCCAAACCATTCCCGCTTGAATCGGAACTTTCCAGTTTTATGTCGATGATGAGGGACGAGCTGGAAAACAACAAGACGTTTGAACTGCCGTTGACGATTGGTCAATACCGTCTGGAACAGCTTGTCGGACGGGGCGGGATGGGAGACGTCTACCGCGCTGAAAATCTGGTTCTGAAAAGAACAGAAGCGCTCAAGTTCGTTCGTACAAAACTGATTCTCGAGCCGAACGCTCTGGAACGTTTTCAGACGGAAATCGAATCGACCGCAAAACTGCTTCACCCCAACGTTGTAACAGTTTTTAACGCCGGGGAATTCGAGGGACGACCATATATGGTTATGGAATTCCTCCAAGGAGAAACGGTTCATCAGTACGTTTGTCGGCGGCTTAAACAAGATTCTCCGCTGTCAGTTCAAGAAGCCGTCGACATCATTATACAGGCGGCGCAGGGCTTGCAGTACGCTCACGAAAATGGATTCGTACATCGAGACGTTAAACCCGGGAACCTCTGGATAACGCCTAAGAATACCGTTAAAGTTCTGGATTTGGGATTGGCTGTCGCCGCGTCCCAGGAAACGGACGTTCAAATCGTCGGGACTCCAGACTTTATGCCGCCGGAACAGTGTGTTGGAAATCGGGAAAAACAGGAACTCTGCGCGTCCGCCGATCCACGATCGGATATTTACTCTTTGGGCTGTACGCTGTTCTTTATTCTAACGGGGCGCGTTCCATTTGACGGAGAAGAGTATTCGACGTCAAAAAAGAAACTGGAAGCGCAGCAATGTCTCGCTCTGCCGGAATTGTCTCAATTTCGAAAAGACGTTCCTGATCGAATTCAGCGCGTTTTGAATCGTATGACGGCAAAGTCAATTGACGATCGTTACTCTTCCATGACAGAAGTAATTCAGGCGTTAACAAAGCAGACGGTTAAAAAAACGCCGGTTATTGCAGCGTTTGCCGGAGTCGTTCTGTTGGGAATAGCTGGTCTTTGGGGAACGAACGCGTATAACGCTTCCAAAACTGCCATTGTTCAGACCTTGCCAACAAATCCCGAAGCTGAGACGATAATTCAAGACGTTATCGCTCCGTTTCCTCCTGGAAAGGAAGCGGGCGAAAAGCTGGTTCGCGTTGTCGACGGCGTTGAATACGTCTTTCGCTGGATCCCGCCGGGAACGTTTGTCATGGGAGGCTACAAAACGCCCCTGTCCAAAGAGATGTCAACTCCGCAGTTGCTGGGAATTGCCCGGAAATACATCCCTTTGGGAATTGACGGATTGGACGAATTGGAAACAAGTCTTGAAAATTCAGAGTCGCTTGAACAGCAAACTCTGTTGCATGACAAGCTATATTCAGAACTGAGTTCCAATCCCTTTTTAACCAACGGCTCCATTCCTCATCCAGTAACGCTCACACACGGTTTTTGGATTCTGGACTGCGAGGTGACGCAAAAGATGTGGTTTTCCGTCATGCCTGACAGCACGGCTAACTCTGCGATAAAAATTCTCAACGAGCCAGAAAACGCTCCTGTCAGAAAGGTAAGCTGGACGGACGCCCAGGATTTTTGCCGGGCGTTGTCGGAAAAGCTCAATGCCGACGTCCATTTACCCACAGACGCTCAATGGGAATACGCCTGTCGCGCAGGTTCGGAAGAAACGCCTGAACTGTTAAACGCTCAAGCCAATTCATACGGCAAAAACAGCAGAACAATAGCAGTTCGGAGCTTATCGCCTAACGCCTGGGGCTTGTACGATATGCTTGGCAACATTGAGGAATGGGTCGCCGACTGGTACGAGCCAATTACAGACCCCAGCCCGCAAACAGACCCGACAGGTCCTGCTGTTTCAAAACCGGGTAAAAGCTCCGCCAGCTCACAGGTCAAAGTACTTCGCGGCGGTTGCTGGCTTACCGATTGCAGCTGTTCGGAGAGAAATTATCACGACGTCAACGATCGCTTTAACCGCGGAGGATTTCGCGTTTGCGTTATGCCAGACAATCCAAATGGCGCTAAAAAGTCTGAGTAAATTGGCGTTTAATTGTTCACAATTGTAAAGAAATCTTTAAAAATAATACACAATATACAATTTTTGTCGATTGCGCAACACAACATTTTGTGTTTCTATATCCAAAACGAACATTTCTTTTGAAAATCTCAAAATTTTATGACACACCCCAGCGCTTCTTAATGTAATAGATTGAATTGTTGGAATGAATAAGCAGTTGACGCAAGTCATTGCTAATTGTTTCTTGTTTTTTACACAACTATCGTTAGAGAATTCCCATGAATACATCCCTTTCAAGTTTCCATCGTTTTCATGTTGTTTCCTTCGTTCTGGCAGGCATTTGCTTTGCGGCGATGGCGCTGTTATGCCAATCCGCGGTTATGGGGCAAACAAATGCAATCCCATACGATAACGGCGTTTCAATCCAAAATGATGCAGGTGAAAGCGGATTTTCTAATGAAGGCTCCAGCGGAGCAAGTAATCAGGGGACAAAGAAGAAATCCGGGAAACGGAAGCTTTGGTTCTGGGGAATTGTCTGGGGAATTGTTATTTTCTTTATTTATTGTATTGGGGGAAAGCCATTATTAGTGTTTATCAATATTATATCTGGAGGAAAGCTGAAAGAACAAAATCCTTCTGCGTACAACGAATGTATGAATATGCCCGATCCACCTGTTCAGATAACAATACCCGAGCCGCAAACCCCACCTCCATCTCCAACCCCGAAAACGACGCCGCAAGACGCATCCAGCGTTAATGATACCGACTCAACAAACGAGACGAGTAAAGATGATCAGCAAGATTCATCCGAAGGGAACAGGTAAACATACGCAAAAAGTAATAAATGAATTATCATGATTTTAAGGACTTTTTGATATATAAGAGAAAGGAAAATTTGTTAACCATCTGGCGCTTTTTTTAAAAAATTAATATGGTATACTTGCAGCGATAATAAAAGTACAGCAATTTAACCTCAAATCAATAAACAGGAGAGTTCTTCATGTTTACAACCCTTTCAACCGTCCGTCGTTTTCACGTTGTTTCCTTCGTTCTGGCTGCCGCTTGCTTTGCGATGTTGTCGCTTTGTTGGCAATCTTCGGCTTCAGGACAGGACACAGGCGGGGATGTAAACGCCAGCGTTCCTACGGACGTCGGCGAGAATAATTCCGGCGGTCAGGAGGAGGGGACGGCAGAGAACCCTTTCGAAATTCAGGATTCTCATATTGTTAATAGAATACTGTCATCTCTTTGGGGTTTCCTGTGTAACATGGGATATTATCTCTATGCGAATATTGCATTTTTCGGTTTATTATTCTTGGCTAAGTTAATACAGGAGATATTAAAACGGTTTAGAGGTTTCTTGTCCTATTTCTTTTGTTATAGAGTTGGTTCTTTAAGATTCCTTGCAAATGAATGTTTGAAATTGCGTAACATCAATAATAATGTCATAAATAACAGCTCAAAGAAGGACGATGTGCTTCCATTGTCTCTGGATGCCGTTAACAACGTGATAAAGGAAGACGAAAATCAAAAAATGAGCGCCTGGTCGTGGATTAAAGGTATATTTACGTCATTTTTCAGCAGTGAAAAAAAGAGTATTTATTTGCCGTCAGACGATCTCTATCTTTTAATTATTACGAGCGATGAGTACAAAAATGACTTAGAGAGAGATACAAATAATTTCGATAAACATAAAAAAAAGGTCAAGACGATTTATAGGAATCGCGTATGCTCTTCTGTTTTTTTTGATTTTGGCGGTTTAATAGTAATATGTTTAATATGCGCTGCGATTGAAACTGTATCGAAATCATTCGGTTAAGCCTAGTCCTTTTTATCCTGGTTTTCGCCACTCCCTTCCATAAATTTCGTATCATAGTATAATACTGATAGATTTTAGTGGTTGATAGCGTTCGTCCCCGAAGCGGAGAGCGAACAGCTATTTTAAGAGAGCGGCTGGAAGCTAGAAGCTTTTATCTACTCCCTATTCCCTACTCCCTATTCCCTATTCCCTAACACAACATGCATCCAACATTAGAACGACTTTTAACTGACAAACCGGTAATTATCGACGGCGCGTGGGGAACTCAATTTCAGCTCCTGGGGCTGGGTTCGGGCGAATCTCCAGATTTATGGAACCTTTCTCATCCGGAACGCGTATTAAAAGTAGCCAAAAGCTACGTTGACGCCGGAAGTCAGATAATTCTGTCGAATACGTTCGGCTTGAACCGGTTCACGCTGCAAAAAGCCGGCGTTGATGCGGATCAGGTTTTTGAACTCAACAAGGCGGGCGCTGCGATTTCTCGTCAGGCGTGCGAAGGTACCGATTGCCTCGTTTTCGCGTCGATGGGTCCGTCAGGGGAAATCCTCATGATGGGTCAGGTTACGGAAGACGACCTGTACGAAGCGTTCAAAGTTCAGGCGGAAGGCATGGCGGCAGGCGGAGCGGACGGCATTGTTATCGAAACGATGTCCTGTCCGATTGAAGCGTCTGCGGCTGTTCGCGCGGCGAAGACAACCGGGCTGCCGGTCGTTGCCAGCATGACGTTCGATTCCGGCAAAAACAAAGATCGCACCATGATGGGCGCGACGCCGGAAAAGGCGGCAAAAGCCCTCTTAGCCGCCGGCGCCGA
>JAZUMX010000704.1:0-3548 GCA_045603865.1 Thermoguttaceae bacterium | reverse complement strand
CGAGGGCTTTTACAGCTTCTTCCCGGTAGATCGGGCGAAGGGCTCCGCAACCGTATACGCTCGCTTTTCAGACCCGTCCACCGAAGTCAAAGGCGAACTCCCGCCGCTGATTGTCGAGCAGTTTTACGGCTCCGGCCGATCCATTTACATCGGCTCCGGCGAACTGTGGCGTCTGCGTTCCGTTGACGAAACGCTCTACGAACGCCTTTTGACTCAGCTCGTTCGCCGCGCCGCGCAGGGGTCGTTAATGCGTCAAAGCGACAGAGGCTCGTTCCTGCCGCGTCAGGACAGATACTATCTCGGAGACGTCATCGAAGTTCACGCCCAGCTGACAGACTCTGCCGGCGCCCCGCTGACGGTTCAGGAACTCATTGCTGAAATGACAACCGCAGATGGACGCAAATCCGCCGTCGCGCTCAAGCCGGACGCCGCCCACGCTGGCGCGTATATCGGTCAAGCGCTGGCAGACGCCGAAGGCGCAGTCGTCTTTACGCTGGCTGTTCCCGGCAGCGACACGCCGTTGGAATGCCGCGCGCGGGTGGAGCTGTCCGACCTGGAACGCCGCAACCCGCAAAGAAACGAAGTCCTGCTCAAATCCTGGGCGGCGCTTACCGGCGGTACGTAGTTCAGCCAAATCGACGAATTCCATTCCCTCAAGCTCAATCCGGATCAGCTGGATAAATACTTCCCCGACAACTCTGCAACCGTTATCGCCGTTCAGTCCATCGATTCCAAATGGGAAGAGCTTTTAATGAAATGGCTCATCGGCATCGCCGTCGGCGCGCTGTGTTTGGAATGGCTCATTCGACGATTGATGCGACTGGCGTAGCTTGAGGGAACAAGGAATAGGGAGTAGGGAATAGATTTTATTTCGTCCTTACCACTAACCACTTAAAACTTACCACTTATTTTATATGTCATCCGAAACTAAACCTTCTGCCGAAAAAACGCCGTCAACGGACGCCGTCAAACGGCTTATGAATCGGCTTCGCGGCATAACGCGGCGGCGAGCGCTGACCTACGGTTTTACAAAACTGGTTGTCGAACTGGGTCTGTGGTTTTTCGCAACCCTGATTCTCGACAAAATGTTTGAACCCAGTCCCGTAATCCGCGGGATTATTCTGGCAGCGTCCGCAGTCTGGTTTATTTATCGCATTGTTGTTTATATAATCCGCCCGATGTTTCGCCCTATTTCAGACGAATCGATGGCGGCTTTGTGCGCTGTTACGTTCCCGGAAGAATCGGAACTGATTCTTACCGCCGTTCACCCGGCAGACCCTGAAGGGCAAGACCCGCAGCTGTGGACTCAAACCGTAGAGAAAGCCAACGCGCTGGCGGATCAGTTGCTCCGTTCCGGACGTCTGCGCGCCGCGTTCGACAACAAACGCTCGTTCCGCGGCTGGTTTAAGGCGATTGCGCTGGTCGCCGCCGTTGTCGGGCTGCATTACTATAATTCCATGTATCTGCCCGTCTGGTTCTCCAGAGTGATTTGCCTTTCCAGCGACCTGTGGCCGCGTCAGGCGCGAATTTGGGTAGACGGGTTCCCGGAAGACGCCAACAACCCGATCGGGAGAATTAAAATCGCCCGCGGAGACGACCTCGACCTTCGAGTTTGGGCGGACGCCGACCGGCCGCTGGTTCCCAAACGCGTTACATTGGACTACCGCGATTCCAACGGCGTTCATCGATACGCGACTATGGTCAGACAGGGCGCAGTTAACGAGACGGAACAGCCCGTGTCCAAACCCAACGACGCCCCGGCGGACTCCCATTCCGCGCCGCTGTCGTTTACGTTTACCTTGCGCGGCGTACTCAATCCGCTGACAATCAACTTCCGCGGGGCGGACGTCCAGCTTCGGGGTCTGTATATAGACGTTGTCGAAAGCCCGGTTATCGTCAAGGCGCAGCTGCGTCTGACGTATCCGAAGTACATGAACAAAAAAGACCGCGTTGTCAACGTTTCCGATTCGGCCCAAATTCCGTTCGGAACAAAGGCAACGCTCGTTCTGACGCCCAACAAGCCGCTGCAGTCTGTAACAGCTCAGCTTACCGCCGTTGACGGTTCCAAGACCAGCCCGGAGGTTACGTTTGTCAAATCCTCAGACGCCAGCCAGCCGGATTCGTTCCAGCTTGACCTGGGCGAAATGACGTCGGAACTAAGCGCTTCGTTCTCCCTGCTCGATACAGACAACCTCAAAAGCCGGAAAGACGCGACGTTTGCGTTCTCGATTCTTCCTGACGCCGTTCCTTCCCCGGCTCTTGCCGCAAAGGGAATGGGCGTCGCCTGCACCGTGGACGCGATTATTCCCATTTCCGGAACTGTTACAGACGATTACGGCGTTTCGTTCGCCCGATTCGCCTATACGATAACTCGCCGCGGAGAAAAGCTCACCGGTACGATTCCCATCGCCGACTGGGCGGATCGACCGCTGGACGTTAAAGTCAAAACGACGTTTGAACCCGTCAAAGCCAACGTTCTGTTGGACGACTCGATTTCCCTTTGCATCGAAACCGGCGACGGCTACGACCTCTCGGAAGAACGCAACCCGAACGTCGCTCAAACGCCGACGACAACGCTGGAAATCGTTACGCCGCAGCGCATGAGAACCATTCTCGAAGCGACTGAGCTTAACCTCAGACGGCACTTCGAGACAGTCTTCGACGAAGTCAAAACGACCCGCGACCTGTTCAACTCCATTTCCATTCAGAAGGACCCCGTGGCGGGGAGCCAATCCGCGCTACCGCGCGAAACGCCCAAAACCGCTCCCGATGGTCGCTCTGACGCTTCTGACAATTCGCAACCAGCAACTAGCAACTCCAATCAGGAATCGACCTTGTCGGGCGACGCGTCCACGCCCGCCGTACCGGTTGCCGTTCGGCTTCTTCATGCAGACCGCGCTGTTCAGAACGCCCGAAAGAACATGCAGGAATTTCTGGCGGAAGCGGAATCGTTTGAAGACCTGGTGGATCAGATGGTCAACAACCATATCGACACGCCGGAATGGAAATCGCGCCTTCACGACGGCATCGCCGTCCCGCTGACGAAAATCGCCAACGAGTCGTTTACCGAACTGGAAAAGCGGCTTATTAAATTCCGCACCGCTATGGAATCGGACGACTGGTCTGCCCTGCCCGGCTTAAAGACCGCCGCTGCTACCCAGTTTGAATCCGTCGTCGTTCAGTTGGACGCCGTCCTGGCGAAAATGCTCCAGATGGAAGATTTCAACGAAGCGATTGAAGAACTCCGCTCGATTATCAAAAAGCAGGAAAAGATGGAATCCGACATGAAAGCCAAGCAGAAGGAAAGCCTGGAAGACCTGCTTTAATAGTTAGGAGTGAGGAGTTAGGAGTGAGGAGTTGCAGCGAGTCGACGCTTGCGTCGGGGACTGCGGCGGCTTGACGCCGCCTTAACCAAAGACCCGCTAAAATTCTGTGATGAGTCCGGCACGCGGCAGTCCCATGCCGCAACAGAAAACGCCGGGAAGTGTTCATACCAAATTGACGAAGCCATATAACTCCCTTGGATGCAGCCCGTCCTCGGGCTACAA
>JAZUMX010000703.1:0-15856 GCA_045603865.1 Thermoguttaceae bacterium | reverse complement strand
ACTCTTTAACCCAATCTGTTGGTAAGTTCTGGTTCAGACAATTTCCCAAGTGTATGAAGTAACGCTTATCGACGCGTTTTCCTGTCATCAGCGTTGGAAAAAATTCAATTAGTCCATGAAAATGTTATATGGGGGCGCTACATTAAAAGATTAAAGCTATTATAATACGTGTATCAATATAATGGGTAAATTCTGAATAAGAAACGGCGTTTTACAATGTAATAGTGAACAATGAATACTGCTATTAATCATTACCAATCGTTTCCTGACGCTCAATGCTTGCTGGAAGCCTTGCGAGGCATGGACTATACCCCCGCCTCCGCGATTGCTGATTTAATAGATAACAGTATTTCTGCAAATGCGACTGAGGTTCACCTTCTTTTTCTGCCCCAAAACGATAAGAATCCCAAGCCAATTGTCGTGATTGCAGATAATGGCAACGGGATGGCTTCTGATGAACTGTTAAAAGCAATGCGACTCGGAGGTATAAATCCACGCAATACAAGAAAAGTTACAGACTTGGGTCGCTTTGGACTTGGATTAAAAACGGCATCCTTTAGTCAATGCAGACGTTTAACGGTTTTCTCCAGAAAAGATAAAAAGAACTCCTCCTGTTTTTGTTGGGATTTGGATTATATCGCCAATAACAAAGAAAATGGAGGATGGAATATTTTAGATGGCAAGATTCCTTCTCATCCCGAAATCAAAAAGTTGATTTCTGGGATGAAACATGGAACCGTTGTAATTTGGGAAGAACTGGATCGTTTTTTGCCGGATGGAATATCAGAAGAGAATTTTATTGAAGCAATTAAAGCGGTTGAATTGTATTTAAGATTGTATTTCCACCGCTTTTTACAGCCGCCTGCTCAACGCCTAAAGATATTTATAAATGGTCATGCAGTTAAAGCATTGGATCCGTTTATGGAAACCAATTCTCGGACGTCAAAATCGCCAGAGCAAAAATTAGGCAGTAACGAAGACTCTGTTTCGTTCTGTGGGTTCATTTTACCGCATAAAGACAAGCTAACCTCCGATCAATACATTGAAGGTGGTTGCATTAACGGCTGGGTTTCTCATGAAGGTTTTTATATTTATCGTAATGAACGGCTTCTCCTTCCTGGCAGCTGGCTGGGATTAGGACGACATTCTCACGACAGAAAACGCTGGATTCAGGACGAGCTGCATCAGCTGGTTCGAATCCGTCTTGATATTACCAATCGTTGTGATGAGAATTGGAAGATTGATATCCGCAAGTCTTCCGCCTCGCCACCGCTTTCGATTCAAAAAGAATTAACAAGACTTGCTGAACGTCTTCGAGAACAGGCCAGAAAAGTATATGTTTTCCGGGGAGGGTATAAATCAAAACAGGAGAAGGAAGACTATACGTATATTTGGACTCCAATGGAAAGCGCTCAGGGGAAAATCCGATATTGTATCAATACAGAACATCCGCTCATTGTATCCCTTTTGCAGAAATCCGGCAATTTGGCATCTGATCTTAAATCTTTGTTTAAGATTCTGGAAAATACGGTTCCGGTTCAAAAAATATGGCTGGATTCCGCAGAAGGAAAAGACGTAGAAACTCTTCCGGAATTAGCCTGTTCAAATACTCAGCAATATGAGCAGATTCAACAATTCATACAAGATTTATTAACTCTTGGGAATAAAACGATTGCTGAAATTCAGGATATTTTAATACATACCCCGCCTTTCAATTCCCAAGAAACCTTAATTACAAAAGTTTGTGAAGACCTTAAAAAATCAAAATAAGGAGCCGTCGCCATGAGAGAAGAGATACTAACGGATATAGTTGCTACTACAGAGACGTTGATTCGTCAATCAATTGGCTCTGAAAAGAAGATATATGATGTCAATATTTTGTTCCAATTTGCTGAAAAAACCCTTGCGTTTTTTAATACAACTCTAACAGATGAAGAACGAGAATGGGTATGCAACAAACTGATTCAGCAAAATGTAATTTGGTCTGGGGAATCTTCTACTATATCAAATCGCGATAAACCTGAACCTTGGGTAAATTCCGAATTGAAGAAGAACTGGTCTTTTTGGCCGCGATACCGACAATATTTAAGAGGAAAAGTTCCACCTAATGTCATTCGAAGTATTGATGAATCAACAGATCAAACATTGAATCTGATTTATAATCCACAAAAAACGGGATTGTGGGACAGAAGAGGCATGATTGTAGGTCATGTCCAAAGTGGAAAAACATCCGATTATATTGGACTGATTAATAAAGCTGCCGATGCAGGTTATAAAATTATTATTGTATTGGCGGGCATGTATAATAATCTGCGCGCTCAAACTCAGATTCGACTTGAAGAGGGTTTTTTAGGTATTAAAACATTTTCTGACTCCGATCCTTTATTCTCAGATGATAACGTTGAGTTTGTTGGCGTTGGCGCTTTTGAAAGAAAAATAGTCTCTAATTATGCCACAACCAGATCTGAATTAGGAGATTTTAGTAAAAAATATGTTGCTCATCTTGGATTTGCTCCTGAGCAAAAACCATGTTTATTCGTGGTTAAAAAGAATGTGAGAATTCTTAAAGCCTTAAACAGTTGGGTTGCTCAGCGATTAGCGACGCTCGAGGTTGCTACGCGACATTGTAAAATCGTTAAAGATCTTCCGCTTTTGCTTATTGATGACGAAGCAGATAATGCTTCCGTTGATACGCACACTCATATTTTGGATGAAAATGGAAATGCAGATAAAGATCATGATCCTACATCCATAAATCGTGAAATTCGCAGATTGTTAAATCAATTTGGCAAATGCGCTTATATTGGTTATACAGCCACTCCGTTTGCCAATATTTTTATTCCTCACAGAGCAGAAACTGAAAACGAAGGAGCAGATTTATTCCCATCTTCTTTTATTACGACAATCACACCATCTTCCAATTATGTTGGACCGGTGCGTTTTTTTGGAAAACAGTCTGAATCAGATGACGAAAATAATGAAAAATTATCTCCATTACACTCGTTAATACATCTAATTCCAGAGGAGGAAAACTGGATACCTGTCAGGCACAAAAGAACTTACAGACTTCCTTCTTTTGGCGAATTCGGAATTCCTGAATCGCTCCAGGAAGCTATTTTATCTTTTATTTTGTCAACTGCCGTTAGAAATATTAGAAAGATTTCTAATCCGCATCGAACGATGCTTATTCATGTAACTCGATTTAACGATGTTCAAACTCAAATTTCTAATGCGGTCAAATCGTTTACGGATAGAATAACAGAACGAATTCAGTATAATATTAACAATTCATCAATATGGAGTTCTTTTGAAGATTTGTGGCTGAAGGATTTTGTACCCACAACAAACGCTTTACTTTCTTCCTCTGAACTTGATACAGACACATTTCAGCTTAAATCTTTGCCGGATTGGGAACAAATCAAAGAAGAGATTCCAAACGTACTGGATGATTTAAAAATTAAGATCATAAACGGTTCAAGCCAAGACATTCTGGACTACGAAGAACGAAAACAACTTGGGTTGACCGCAATTGTAATTGGAGGAGACAAGCTCTCTCGTGGTCTGACATTGGAAGGATTATCGGTCAGTTATTTTATGCGCGCTTCGCGTATGTATGATACACTGATGCAAATGGGACGCTGGTTTGGTTATCGTGATGGCTATTTGGATACGTGTCGTTTGTATATTACAAATGAACTTTATGACTGGTTTGGTAAAATTACAGACATCAATGAAGAACTGCGTGAAGAATTTGACGTTGCGGTTGCTCGCGGTTTAACGCCAGAAGAATATGGATTGAAAGTTAAAACGCAACCCGGTCTATTAATTACTTCTCCTCTTAAAATGAGGGAAACCAGAGAAATACTAATTTCTTTGAGCGGTCATATTCTTGAAACGGTAGGGTTTATCAATTCACAGGAGGTGATTCATGGTAATCGTCAGGCTCTTGATACATTGATTGATAATCTAAATAATCCAGTTCGTGTAAGTTATACATCTCCTCAGCGTAATACCTCGTGGGATGACAGTTATCTTTGGAAAGATGTTTCATCAGATCTGATTTTGGATTTTTTCAAACAATACAAAACACAATCTGACTCTCACTTGGTTGACAGTTCGCGAATTCATGAATTTATTGATAAAATGAATAATGAAGGCGAACTGTTATTATGGAATGTTGCTTTGATTGGAGGAGGAAAAACCAATTATACAGAAACATTTAATCATGATATTCATATTCATCCTGTTCAACGTGGAATAATCGGGAGTTCAGACTGTTCCCAGCGTTTTTCAATAAAGCGCCTTCTTTCTAATCGGGATGAGACTATTGATATTGAGACCAATGCTTGGGAAATAGCTTTGGAGTTATCAAAGAAAGCGTATAAAAAAGATCCCGGACGAGCCAAAAAGGAACCGGAAATTCCAAGAGGATCAGACATCCGTCGTATTAGGGGGTTAGGCGTTCCCAATTTGATTGAACCTACAAATCGTCCTCTTCTGCTTCTTTATCCGTTTAAACCTGTTGGTGATAGTAATAATCCAGCGGTTTTACCAGAGACGGCTATCGGATTTGGGATTAGCTTTCCGTATTCCGCTAAAGAAACGCCGGTATCAGTTCCATACAGAGTAAATACTGTGTGGCAGGAGGAGTATAATGCAGAAGACTGAACTTCTATTGACAATTAAACGTATCTGGAATTCTCTCCAAAATGAGACTGACAATCAAAATGGTTGGAAACTCTTAAAATTGGAGGCGTCCCCCTCTGGTTCCGTATTTGCAGGACGACATTACCCTGATAATACAGAGTCGGTTGTTTTCACGTTTACTGAACTCGAGACAACCTCGTTTAACCAGCTTCCTGAAGGAAACGGATTCGAGGTTCGTTCCTTTACCGATAAAAATCTCTTTTCGGGAACAGGTCTTGCAATTAATCGTAAGCCAGGCGGGAATTTTGAATTATTTTTCAAAATGGTTGAAGATGTTCTTGGTATAGCCAGTACTCGGACTGAGAATAATAGTCACAAAACTGTAAAGTTAATTTTGGATCGTATAAAAGCCTGGCAAAAGTTTATGCAATTTAATGGCAATACAAAATTAACTATTGAACAAGAGATTGGTTTATGGGGAGAGCTGGAATTTATTCAAAAAGCGATAAGCTTTGGTCTGTCGCCGTCTTCTGTTATTTCCGCATGGAAAGGACCTTTGGATGAATTACATGATTTTTCTTTTGGGAATCAACATGTAGAAATTAAAACATCTTCAAGTATTAATGGTTTTTCCATTAATATTGGAAACCTTGATCAATTGATGCCCCAATCAGATAACGAACTTTATCTTCAAGCATTTTTATTAAAGAAAGATTCAGGAAAAACTCTGAATGAACAGATTGATTCTGTCAAACAGATATTGATAGTCGAGCCTGATATACTGACGCATTTTCAATCTCTCCTGCTTCGTTCCGGTTATTCATCAGATGATGCGGATAAGTATACGCAAACATATCATGTAATATCTGAAAGGATGTTTGTAGTAGACCAATATTTCCCCTGCATACACAGAGGAAATGTTCCTGCTTCTGTTCAAACTGCGCGATATACTCTCGATGTCAACAGAATAGATGTTTCAAGCAAGCTTTTAAATGATTTTTTTGAAGGAGTAAAAAATGGAACTGAATGATTTTTACAATCTATTGATGGCTGATATTCAGCAAGAATATGTGAATGTCTTGCACGACTCTTCCGCAGAAACCGTGTTTAAGGAGGAAATCTTTACTGAAAAAGTCCTCTCGCTGCTGTACAACGAAGATATGACCGTTGGCGAGGCCGAGTGTTGTCATTATAGTACGAAGATTAGAAATGCAACTGTACGCATTAGTGGGTATTCGATTTCTGCTGAAAACCCTGATGGCATGTGTATGTTAGACCTGTTTATCAGTAATTATATTGATGAGCCTGACAACATTCCTCATTTACAGGACAATGAGGTGAAAAAGATTGCAACACAATGTGTGCGCTTCCTGGAAGCATGTCAAAACGGAACGATGTACAACAGGATAGATCCATCCAGTGAAACTGAACGGATTTTGTCAAAAACAATAGAGAAGATCTATCCACAACTGGTTAAAATTCAAATATTCGTTTTAACAAATGCCCAGGTCAAAACAAAAAGTTTTAAACCGGTAACAATTCAGGGTAAATCTGTTAATTTGGAAGTCGTTGATATTGCACGTTTGTTTAGGCATGTATCATCAGGGCGTCCACAGGATGAAATTGTCGTTGATTTTGAGTCTTACTGTGGCAATGGCATTCCATGCGTTTACGTAACTCAACCAGATTGCGATTACGATTGTCTTCTTTGTTCTATTTCTGGTGAGACGCTTTTCAAAATATACGAAAAGTATGGCGATCGGCTTTTGGAAGCAAATGTCCGTTCATTTTTAAGTGCAACGGGTAAAGTCAATAAAGGTATCCGCGAAACCCTTAAAACAGAACCGCTTCGCTTTATGGCATATAACAACGGTATTGTTATAACGGTTGATAAAATTTCGACAGAAAAAACAGAACAGGGTTACGTTATCAAGTCCGTTCAGGGAATGCAGATTGTTAACGGCGGTCAAACCGTTGCATCCATGTTTTTTACAAAGAAAGGTTTCCCGTCAACCGAATTGGAAAAAGTTCGCGTATGTGCTAAAGTATTGGTTTTGCGCTCTCAGCAATCGTCTGAAGATTCTCTGGATGATAGCTTTACGGAAGAATTCATTCGTCAGGTATCGTTCTGTTCCAATTCACAAAATGCCGTCAAAACAGCAGATTTATCATCAAACACCCCATTTCATATCAGGATGGAGAATCTGGCAAACACTATTTATTGTCCGGATGGCTCTACAAGATGGTTTTACGAACGTGGCAGCGGGAAATATAAAACAATGGTTTTGAGGTTTGGAACGACGCCAGTACAACGCAAGAAGATCAGTTCCGAACGTCCAACATCCAAAAAGATTACCAAAACAGATTTGGCAAAATATCTTTTTGCATGGGAACAGAAGCCGGATTTGGTAAGTTTGGGAGCTCAAAAGAATTTTGTTCATTTTATGACAGAAATCGATAAGCGTCAAAAAAATGACGATATGCCCGAAATGAATAATCAATTCTTTAAAGAGACAATTGCTAAAGCAATTTTCTACAAAGGTATTTATTCAGCATTGCGAAATCAATTGCCAGCATTCCAAAGCAATGTGGTTACATATCTTGTTTCGATTCTGGTTCGACAATATGGAAGCAGGATTCAACTGAATGAAATTTGGAAAAATCAGGAACTGTCCCCACAATTTAGGGAACAGGCTAAAAAGTGGGGAAAAGAAGTCTATCAGGAGCTTTCAGACTCTAGTAATGGCAGAATGATTTCTGAATGGGCAAAACGAAAAGAGTGTTGGGAAAGAATGCAGAACTTTCAATTGTCTGATTACCGTGGAACAATTCCTGAGATTCAGAAAAAATAATTAATTGTTTGTCTGCGTTTCTAACCTTTATAAGAAAAGGTTGTTTATGGAAAATACAATCCCTGTTGTCGATATTTTCGCCGGTCCCGGCGGATTGAGCGAAGGATTCAGCTCCTTTAGAGGCGTTGGAAATGAATCCTGTTTTGATATTGCTTTGTCAATTGAAAAAGAAACAAATGAGGTTAATACTTTAATTGTCAGAGCAATATACCGATTGTTGTGTCAAAATAATAAAACAGACATATATTATGAATGGTTTCGTTCCAACAGTCCGACACTATCATCTTTAATGGAAATGCTTAATGATGATGGCGAAATAATTGAACAAGCGAAAGATCGAGTTTTAAAATTAGAACTCGGAAAAAAATCCAGCAAGTCCTCAAAAGATAAAAAAGAGAGTAAGAATACACTCAATGATTACTTGAATCAAATTGCTGGTAGCAATAAAAACTGGATACTGGTTGGTGGACCTCCATGTCAAGCTTATTCTCTTGCAGGAAGAGTAAAAAACAATTCTCTTGCTGATTATAAACCTGAAACAGATCCTCGATTTCGGTTATATAAGCAATATATATCGATATTGACTAACTATAAACCTGCAATTTTTTTGTTGGAAAATGTTCAGGGTATTTTATCTGCAAAATATAAAGGCAAATCAGTTATTGAAGAGATTCTCAGGTCATTAGAGCTTTCTCAAAAGAAGGGGGACGTTCATTATATTATAAGACCCCTTATACAATCTGATAGCCTGTTTGACAATGAATACACTCCTCGTGATTATTTGATTCCTTCTGAAAAATATGGAATACCTCAGAGACGACACCGTTTAATTATAATGGGAATCAGAAATGATATTGCCGAATCAGAAAGTTTTTTAAGTAATCAATCAAAATATTTTCTGAAAAATCAGAATCTGGAAAATTCTGTTTCTGATATGATATCAGACATCGCTGTTATTCGTAGCCATATATCATCTTCCCGACGAAATAACAACAGCGATATTAAAGATTCTGAAGAAAGCTGGAAAGCTCTTCTTAAATCTGTTCAAAATGAAGAATGGTATAAGAATCTTGATCCAAAATTATTTAACTGCATCTCCGAAGCCCTTGATAAGATTGTAAAGTATAAGTTTAATAAAAAGAATAAGAAAAGGTCTAAAGTTGTTCAAGCACAAGTTCCTGATTGTCTTAAATGGATAAAAGGGGATTGTACCGATATTGTTCAACATGAATCGCGTTCTCATATGCCTTCCGATCTGTTTCGGTATCTTTTTGCAGCCTGTTATGCCAAGGTTTATAATCGATCCCCGAAATTATGCGATTTCCCGAAAGAATTACTGCCTAATCATGCAAATGTCAATTCAAATAAATTTGTTGACCGTTTTCATGTTCAGTTAGCAAATCAGCCATCGTCAACCATTACATCGCACATTTCAAAAGACGGTCATTATTTTATACATTATGATCCAATTCAATGTCGAAGTTTAACTGTTCGAGAAGCGGCTCGTTTACAGACGTTCCCTGACAATTACTTCTTTTGTGGCGACAGGACTTCGCAATTTCATCAGGTTGGAAACGCGGTTCCTCCATACCTTGCCAAACAAATTGCTGAGATTATATATAATATTTTACTGGATTCTAAAATAATACATAAATAAGTAAAGTGGATATTGTTGATAAAAAAACCAGAAGCCGAATGATGTCAAACATTCGCAGTAAAAATACAAAGGCGGAAATAGCTATACGTAAACGGCTATTTGCTGCCGGGTTTCGTTATCGACTATTTGACCCACGGTTGCCTGGAAAACCGGATATTGTATTACCGCGTTACAAAACAGTTATTTTTATTCATGGGTGTTTTTGGCACGCACATAATTGTCCATTGTATAAAATCCCGACAACAAGGACTGAATTCTGGAAAAATAAACTTGAAGGAAATCGTAAAAGAGATCTGTTAAATAAAAAGAAATTGATGAAATTGTCATGGAGAATCGTTTCTGTCTATGAATGTTCCTGGCGTTTATGTAAAATCGATCGAGATACTAAATTTGATCAAATCTCTTCCAAAGTTATTGATTTTATTCAAAATGGAACAAATCAAACCTTGACAATTCAGGGAAAGGGCAGAATTTAACCATGAACAAACTGCTTCAAATAGCAATAAAGATAAAAAACCTTGATCTGGTTAAAATGCACATCCAAAATGGCGTTAACCTGGAAGAACCGGACGCAGAAGGTCGTTCAGCGCTTCTCTTGGCTGCGGATGTCGGCGCTTCTGAAATTTTTGAATATTTATTATACAACGGGGCGAATGATCAAATAAATGATAAACAGGGGCGGACGCTATCTGAACATCTAAAAGCTATAAACAATTCTGATATTATATCCATATATGAACAATTCCGTAATGAACGCCTGAAAACAGAGAGCGATTCGACCGTATTTGAAACAAATTCAGACGATGAAAGCGATATTATTGATTGGGAGGCTGAACCAACTTTGTCTTTTGATGACGACAATGCAATACAAGAAGAAGTAATGCAATTTGAGGGAGAGATCACAGCATTCTCCATTTCTGATCAGTCAGGGGCAAAAGATGATGAGGTTTGGTTAGATGAAGATATAATTAAAGAAATAGAATCCAATCATCAAACCAGATTTGTTCCTGAATTAGTTAATGATGACATTGATTATTTAAAAGCTGTATTGGCGTTTGCTCAGGATTATGGAACTGTTCCTGTCGAGTTAATTGATAATTTGACACAGCGGTTTAACCTGTATGGCATAAATGTTCAAAGCTTGCTTTACGACTATTTAAGTAATCTAAACACTGATGTTGATACAGACCTGCCGGAAGAATTGGTCGAGAGCGCCACGAAAAGATTTCGCGCATATCTGCATGACGTTGACAATCTTGAATTTGATGTCAGCGAGATTGTTGACGCTCTTAAACAGGAACTGGCTTTAACTGATAATACAGAATTATTCAGTCAAGACGTTTCCCGGATTTCTAATGAAACGCTGGCTCCATTACGCCACAAATCAAAAAGTCTGCTGGAATCTCTTTGTCAATTTATTTTGGAAGCGCCAATTCTGTGGAAATGCTATTGGGAAACCATAACCATTCAGTTTAAATTATGCAAATTGATGCCCGCTGAAGAATCGGAGGATAAATCAGATGCCGCGTTTCAATACTTGTTTCGAGATGAAAGTTTCATAAAAAAGTATAAAAAGCTTTTCAAAAACGGAATGAAGAGCGGCATTGCTGAAGATATAGAGTATGATACAAAAAAACAGTTATTGAAGGATACCGTTTACTCTTTTCGACTGGCGCTATTTTTTCTGGATAAGTTTAACGGTCTTTTTAATCAGCTTGAAGATATTTCATATCAGGACGCTGTTATTTCCAACAACCTCTACACGATGCAGGAATATCTGGAACGTTTGAGAAAACGGATTATTCACTCGCAGATGCAAAACACGCTGAATCTGGCTGTAAAGCTTTATGTTGATAATGACATAGACGATCTGTCTGATATCATTCAAGAGGCTATGACAGGTTTAATAAAAGCTGTTGACAGATACGATTTTCGTCAAAAAGCTCAGCTTATGACGTACGCTTCTTATTGGATCAAGCAAATGATTCAGCGCAAATCGACAGACTCGTCTTTGGTCAAGATTCCCTCATATATACAAGAAGAATATCGCGCTCAATTAAAGTCGTCATTTGATCAGGTAAATATTTTCATACCCCAAGTTTACCAACTGGAAATTGACGGAGAGAAAGCTATCGTAACAGAACCGGAAATGAATCTGAAATATGATATTAGCGATATGTTTACATACACCAACTTCAGATTATCCAGTTCGGAATACAAAGAGTTGGAACTGTTGACAGGTCAATTGGTTAAATCGCTTCCACGCCGTCATCGCTCAATCATTCAAAAGAGGTATGGATTAGGTAAAGAAATGCCTTTCACGTTAGAAAAACTGGCAAGTGTATTAGCTTTAACTCGAGAACGTATTCGCCAGTTGGAAAGACGTTCCCTTGAACTACTGCGTGAGGAAACATTGAAACACGGTGAAATCATCGTATATGGGGATCAATAAACTTCTTCGGTAAGACAAGCCATACCTGATTATTCCGTATGGCTTGTCTGTTTAATGAAGGTTATTTCCACCAAGCTCCGCGTTCTTCCGCCTTCTCTAATGCAATCCGCCTGGCGCTGTGGTCGTAAATTCGTGCCATGTCGAGATGATTTCCTGCAATCTTGGATGCGGTTTCCGCCCCGTATTGAGTTGCGTTTTCCGTATAACCGCTGTGTCGAAGTTGATAAAGCGTCCACGGCTTCACGTCCTTACAAGCCTTATTAGCAAGCTCTATGGCTTTCTTAACATGACGTCCAAGATGAGTTACCATCCACATACGATTCTTTCCGGGCGGACTAAAGATATAGTCCTCCGGTTTCTTCCCGACAGACCATTTCCTCAGAATTTCCGTTTCATCCTTGCTGAAGGCGATGAATCTGCTATAACCGCGCCAATCCGTTTTTCCTTTGACGTACCCACACCAGCAATCGCCTGACGTGTCAAGGTCGCATAACCGCAACCGACAACACTCTATCGGACGCAGTACAGCCCCTCTGATTAAGAGAACCATGTCCGCCGTCTGAGCGTCCATAAACGGTAAAGTCTTCAGAACGTCTTCGTCAGAAACCGCTTGTACGGCTTCTGTCTCTGCTAATCCAGCTTGTGGAGAAACGGCGGGAACGTTCTGCAAGGCGTAAAGGAATCCGTATGGAATAAGCCCTTTATTAGCGCCATACTTGAGAACGGTCTTATGAAACTTGAATAACCGGTTGACGGTTTGCCGAGTCCATACGCCCTTCTTGCGCTGAACCAACTGACCGCGTTCGTTTCGTACCTCTTCGCAAGTATCATTGGCGATACGTACAAGATAATCCTGATACTGAATAAGATGCTTGATTTCCAATTCTCTGCAGGGAATATTGGGGAGAATCTGCATCGCGTACCAGATTGCCGAACGATAACATCTTTTATCCGCTTCATCGTTCTTGTTTTCCAAGTCATCAATAAAGCGGCTGTAGACATCATACAGTTTCGGCTCACTGCTAATTGGTATTGGCGTCTTACTCTCGCTGTAGTATTCCCTTGCTAACCTCCGATACTCTGCTTCAGCCTTCTCTGAACCCCAACGACCGAGGTAGAATGTTTTTGGCTTACCGTCAATCTTGATACGGACGATGGCATAGTCCTTGCCGTTGTTTTTCTTCTGGCGAATCATCTTGCCCATGCGACTGCTGTTTTTTCTCGACATAATCTTTACTCCTGTTGTGAAATAATAGTAATACGTATACTTTAACACAAAGGAAATAATTTCAAATACCTTTGTAAACTGTTATTATACAGGAGTTTACATAAACAGCAAATTATGAGTTCGCGGACATACTGTCCGCCACAGGCGGCGAGGCGCCGCTCCCAGTCCGCGCTGCCGCGGTGCGAAGGCGCACACCCAGAAGCCAAAAACCGCTCCCGTTGGTCGGCGGCGAGGCGCCGCTCCCAGTCCGCGCTGCCGCGCGAGACGTATTGCAACCGCTCCCGTTGGTCGCTTTCTCCCGCGGACGTACTACGACGCTGTTAGAAATATTCTCTATGTTTTCTATCTTAACACGCTTTGCATACCAACAAATTCACCCACAATCCCCCAAAAAATTTCCCAAAAAATTTTTTAAAATTCTTGACAGAAGCCATTTTTTGATTACAATATTAAATAACAAAGTATAGTATAAAGGTGTTACATATACTTTTATACACATGTCCATTTACATTTTTTTGAAACGTGATTAACGCTCTGACAATTCGAGGAGTAACAAATGATTAGTTCCACTAAACGATACTTATTTGCTGCGATTTTAGGAACGACAGCTCTGTTGACCGGGCTTTGCGCGAACGCTTTTGCGGATGCAGATTCCATTTCCATTAACTTCGGTTCGCATTTCGGCGCGCCAACCGGCGGGACGCTGGGCGCGTATCCAGTCGATTGGTCGTACTGGAACAACGCGATCTCCAACCCGGAAATTGAGATTAACTCAACTACAGAAGCGGGATCTACCACGAACGCCTATAACAAATCTGGAACGTTTACTTCTCTGCTGAGCAGCCACGGACTCCAAACGCCAGTAACCGGCACGTGGAACAGCAACAACACGTATCGATACAGTACAGAGCGTCCGTCAACAGACAACAACACGATTCTGTACTTCGGTTATCTGGACGACGGCAGCGGCAACAATACTGTAACAGTAACCTCGCCGTACTTCGCATACGATATTTATTATTACCCGACAACAGACGGCAATAACTCTTTCCGAGCGGTGTCAATCGGCGGAAGCAATGTCAATACTCTGGAATACGGCGGCAACGGATCGACGACAATCCCAACGAAAAACTATTGGGGAACGCCGATTCACGCCGACATCGACACGCTGACCGAAGGCGTCAACTATCTGAAAGTTGCCAGTACTTACCCAAACGTCTACGTTAAAGCATTCGGTTCAGAAAACGGTCATCGAGGCAGCTACGGCGCTTTGCAGATTGTCAACACGGCTGATTCGCAAGCGGTTGCCGTTTCCGGCGACTTTACCTGGACGGATTCCGTTTGGACAAGCGACCTGACAGGCGAAACCGGTCAGACGCCTAACGCATCCGGCGTTGGATATCGTATTATTAATAACGGAACAGACGCGACCGTCAGTCTGGGCGGTTCTACGGTAGACCTGGGCAAAGTCAAGCTCATGGGAACCGGCAAACTGACGTTCGCTGACGGAACGGTTACTCTCGGCAAGACAGATTCGGTTTACAAATTCTCCGATTACGGCGGTCAGGTTGAACTGCCCAGCGTCGGGCAAATCGCCCCGCGAGGCGTTGTGTACTTCGATTCCAACGTAACAACGACCGATACAACCCAAACCAAATCCGCTATTCCCGGCGCGTATTTTGTCAACGGGTCAACCGTTTCGTTCGCCAAGGTCGAAAACGGAGTTATTTCTGCGGTTACGCCTGAATACGTCGCTGCGCCAACAGATGGAATGGATTTGAATGTATCAACAAAAATTACTGACAACAACAATCGTACGCTCAATTCTATAACCAGCTCTACTGACTATTTAAACAACAAAGCCCTGACCATTACCTCTGGAATGATGTTTTTCAACAACAAGGATCATTGGGTACAGGGCGGTGGCACGATTACATCCGGTTACCAAAACGCAGACGGAGAATACGACTTATATCTATACGGTTTTGGCTCTGCCACAAATATGCGAATCGACAATTCTGGCATTATTGACAATCCAAACGGAAAACTTAATGTTATTAAAACCGGGCCTGCGGCTGTTGGTATAACACGTTCAACTAAAAACACATATTCTGGAAAAAATATCGTACTGGAAGGAACGTTATTCTTTGGAGCTGAAATTGCTTCAACTGAATTTTATGTAGCGCCTGGCGCTCGCCTTCACTTCGGTTCAACAAATAAGAACGGCAACAATGTAAACGACTACGGCGACCTTAACTTCACCGCAACGTCGCTGTCCGGGTACGGACGAATTGAAATCGGGCACAGTTCAACCAAAGGCTCGCTGACGCTTAACAACGTTGTCAACGACGGTTCCTGCTTCGACACTGTCTGGGCCTACGGCAAAGCGTTTACGCTCAACGATTCCCAGTTCCATACCCAGTGGCTGCACAGCACAACTAACATAACTCTCAACGGGAATTCAGAATACTACTCCAACGAATTCTGGGCAAGGGGCGCAGGCGTTCTGACCATCAACGACAATTCCAAATTTACCGCAACAACCATCTTCCAGCTGGGCACAGGCGCTGCGGCTGCATCAGCAGGAACGGTTGTTAAAGCCGTTCAAAATGGTGGGGAAGTCAACCTTGGCAACTTGGGCGTTGGTCATTACGCCAATTTTGACGCTTCCTACGAAATGAACGGCGGCGTTCTCAACGTTGGCGATTCTATTACAATGAACGGTTCCAACGAATTCAAAGACATCTGGCTTTCCGTAGCCAGCAGCGGAACGTTCCTGCATAAAGGCGGAACAGTCAACGCCGGCGGTATCGACCTGAAAACCCGCGACGTCAACGACATGGTCGGTACGTATACCATGACTGGTGGAACGCTCAACTTGGGTAAACGAGGTTTCTATCGCAACGTTGCCGGGAACTACGCCATCAATCTGGAAGGAGGGACGATTACCTCCGGGTCAGCCGACCTGCCTGAAAGCCAGCGTGGGAACTGGACAAGCGCTCTTGACGCCACTCTGACGG
>JAZUMX010000702.1:0-6117 GCA_045603865.1 Thermoguttaceae bacterium | reverse complement strand
AATCAAGCGGATTTTTTCCGGCTTCTTTCCGATCTGGAAGAAAGCCGCTGGATTGCTCTGGATACAGAATTTGTTTCAGAACGCCATTTTCAGTCTCAGCTGTGTCTGATTCAGCTGGCGTATGAATCTGGCGGCGCTGTTTTAGATCCGTTGGCGTTAAACAGTATCAATCCTTTCTGGGAACTGTTGACAGAAGGGGATCATGAAACCATCGTTCATGCGGGCAGGGCGGATTTGGAGTTCTGTATTCGCGCAGTGGGAACGCTGCCTCGCAAGCTGTTTGACACGCAGTTGGCGGCTGGGTTTATCGGTCTTGATTACCCTGCCGGCTGCGCCAATCTGATTAGTAAAGTTCTCAAAGTCGATTTACCCAATACTGAAACGCGAACCGATTGGACGCGCCGACCTTTGACCCGTTCTCAGCTGGAATACGGTCTTGACGACGTTCGGTATTTGCAGCCTTTGAGAACGTTTATTGGCGGACGAATCGAAAAATTGGGGCGTTGGTCCTGGTTTGAAGAGGACATGAACGCCTGGAAAGAAAAGCTGTTGTGGCAGTTCAGTCCGGATCGATGGGAAAAACTGGTTCTGAATTCCACCTTGGACCAGCGCAGCCTGGCAATCGTTCGCGAACTGTTCTTTTGGCGCGAACGCCGAGCGCAGCTTGCAGACTGCCCGGTCAAGCGGATTTTACGGGACGACCTTATTATAGAACTGGCGCGCCGTCAGGTTTACGACATAGAGCGTATCAAAGAAGTCCGCGATTTCGCGCAGGCTAATTTCGCCGGAATTCTGGAGCCGATTTCCGATGTAATTCGTCACGCGATGCGTCTGCCAAAGCGCGAGCTGCCGCCGCTGATGGACCACGACCCGTCCTGCAAAATGACGGTTTTGGGACAGCTGCTTTATTCCGCCCTGGGAACGATTTGCAAACAAAACAATCTGGCGTGCAATCTGGTTGCCAATCCGTCCGACGTTCGCAAATGGGCGTTGTGGCGATTGCGTCCGGATTTGAATATCTCCGAACCGATTCTGGAACAGGGCTGGCGAAAGCTGATCGTAGGTTCCATTTTTGAAGAATTGATTACCGGGAATATGGTGATTCGCGTTTCAGACCCGACCAGCGAAGAACCGTTGGAATTTCTGAAAAGAGTGTCTGAATAAATAATTAAGCTGTTTTCGAGAATGCGGTTAGTTAAAGAGCGTCTTCAATAAAACCGCTGACGCAGTTCTTCCGGGGGCTTACGCGCCCCGGCTCGCCGATTCTTCCTTCAGCCCAAGTCGTATCATCTGCCATGAGTTCCAGGAGTTGTGACAGAGTATATAAAGCAGCGGAACGATGGTTGACATGGAGTCGCAGAAGGTCAGCGCCAGCGCGACGGGGACGGCGATGTTCTTCTGTCCCAGCGTCTGTGAGGCTTCCCGGGGGAACTCTTTGGAAAGAAAATGTCCCAAACCAAAATTGGTGACGCAGACTGCCAGAGCCGTCAGGAAGCAGACGGGAACGAACCAGCGCTGGCTGGCGTCCAGGTCGTTCCAAATCGTGTTGGACGCGTTGGACAGCATGACGGTTATACAGCAAACCCAAAGCAGAAACGAAATCATTCTGTACGCCTTGGGGAATTTGTGCTGGGCCGACGGGGCGATAGCTCGAACGACAAGCGACAGCGCGACGGGAATAAACACGAGGCAGCTGACGTCTCGGGCAATCGGGAAGAACAGTTCCCAAAAGCTCTGGTCTGCGGCGGACGGGAGCAAATGCGGCAGAATAAACGGAATGGCAACCGCGACCGTAAACGTCGTCATGACGAACGACGTTACCCCGTATTCCACGTTCTGTTTCAAAAAACTGATAACCGACGGCGCGGCGGAACCCGTCGGGGCGATTCCCGCTAAAAACGCGCCGATTGCGAGAATCGGTTGACCCAGTTTCAGCAGAACGAAGTAAAACGTCAGCGGAATGGCGAGGTTGGCGGCGACAATCGCGAAGTTGCTGGCGCGAACTCGAAGCTGACTCCAGTTAAGCTGAAGAAAAACCAGAAAGAGCATCCCCATGACGCAATATCGAACCGTAAACTGATACACGTGCAACCAAGGGCACGACAGCCCAATGGCGAACGCGCTGAGAAGCGAAAGCGGAGCGAATAGGAGGCGTAGGGTTTTCATGGGGGGGGGAGAAGCTTTTAGCTTCTAGCTGCTAGCCTTTAGCTTTTTGATTTTTGCTTCAGGCTTTAAACAATAATTCTAAGCGCTACTAACGCACAAGCTAACAGCTAATAGCTAGCGGCTAGTAGCTCTAAACTCTTTCTGCCATTTCTGAATTAAAGCCAGGGCGTCGAGGGGGGTGAGGGAATTAATATCGACGTGGGACAGCTCGGTTAAAACCGGGTTGTCGACCGGGTCGAAGAACGTGAGCTGAACCATGCCGTCTGCCGTTTGGAGCCGGTTGGTTTTGGACGGCCGATGTTTTGTTTTGATTTGCGCGGACGGTTCCTGATTGTCTTCGTTTTCCAGTTCCAGCAAAATCTCGTTGGCGCGGTTGATAACCGACGTCGGGACGCCGGCGAGTTTGGCGACGTGAATTCCGTAGCTCTTGTCCGCCGCGCCGGGCACGATCTTGTGCAGAAACGCGATGTCGCCGTTGTATTCTCGAACCGCGACGTTGAGGTTGGCGATGCCGTCGCCGTGGTCGCCCAAGTCGGTCAGTTCGTGATAATGGGTCGCAAAAAGGGTTCTGGCGTGAACGGTTTGATGTAAGTGCTCGACTACCGCCCAGGCGAGAGAAATCCCGTCGTAGGTGCTCGTGCCTCTGCCGATTTCGTCTAAAATGACGAGGCTTCTGGAGGTGGCGCGGTTGAGGATTCTCGCCGTTTCGGTCATTTCGACCATAAACGTTGACCGCCCGCGGGAAAGCTCGTCTCCCGCCCCGACCCGGGCAAAGATTTTATCGACAATCCCGATTTTCGCCCGTTTGGCGGGAACAAATCCGCCGATTTGAGCCAGAATGACAATCAGCGCCGCCTGACGAATAAACGTGCTTTTCCCCGCCATGTTGGGGCCGGTAATGAGCTGAATGTATCCGTGTTCCTGGTCGCAGACGATGTCGTTGGGAATGAAGTCCCCCTCGGGGCGGGTGATATCCAAAACCGGGTGCCGCCCGTCGATAATGTCGAGAATCGGCTCCTCGGTCATTTCCGGACGGCAGTAGTTTCTGTCACGCGCCAGCGTCGCCAGAGACTGCAAGGCGTCCAGTTCCCCCAGTACAGTGGCGGTTCTGTACATTTGTTTATGATACCCCGCCGTCTGCTCCCGCAAGTAGGAGAAGAGCGTCTGTTCCAGTTCCAAAGAGCGTTCTTCCGCCGTGAGGGCTTTTTCTTCGTACTCCTTAAGTTCCGGGGTGATGTACCGCTCGGCGTTTTTGAGCGTCTGTTTGCGGATGAAATAGTCTGGAACCTGTTTGCTGGAATTGGCGTTGGTAATTTCCAGATAGTACCCGAAAACGCGGGTGTACCCAACTTTGAGATTGCTGATGCCGGTCTGCTCCTGCATCTTCGCCTGATAGTCCGCCATCCATTGCTTGCCGGTAATGGAGATGTTGCGTAAATCGTCCAGCTCCGCAGAAAATCCCGGCTTGATAAACCCGCCGTCGTGCGCCTGCGCCGGGCAGTTTTCTACCAAAGCGCGTTCCAGCAGAGCCGTCAGGTCTTCGCACAGCTCGATAGAGTCTCGAACCCGTGACAACAGCTCCGACGAGCAGTCTTGCAGAATCCGCTTGATTTCCGGCATGAGCCGCCACGTCTTACCCAGATAGCTCAAATCCCGGGGCGTGGCGCGGTTTGTGCTGACGCGGGTCAGAAGACGTTCGATGTCGTAAATGCCGTCAAAGACGCTACGCAGGGCGTCGCAAATATGCGGGTTGTTGACCAGTTCTTCCACCGCCGATTGACGACGATTGATGCGCTCGATATCCATCAGGGGGTCGGAAAGCCAGCTGGAAAGCAAGCGCGCGCCGACCGCTGTAACAGTCCGGTCGATAGCGCCCAGGAGCGACCCTTCCCGACGATTCCCGCGGAACGTGTAGTTGATTTCCAGACTCCGGCGCGTCGCCTCGTCTATTTCCAGCGTCTTGCTGGAACTGTACGGCAACAGGGATTCTATATGATCCAAAGACGTCTTTTGCGTCTCGACCAGATAGTCCAACGCCGCGCCCGCCGCTCGAATCGCCTGCGCGTCCTGTTCCGTCTCGGCAAATCCGAACCCGTCCAGATTCCGGGTGTGGAAGTGTACAGTCAAAACACGGAACGCGTTGTCAAACCCGATCTGCCAGTTCATGCGCCGCGTTATCATGACGGAATTGAGAATGTAGTCCGGCAGGAGCTGGGAGTCGTCTTCAATGAGAATTTCGCTGGGATGGATTCGGGCGATCTGGTCAGCCAGCTCGGATCGGAGAAAGCCCGCCGCCTGAAATTTCCCGGTGGACAGCTCAATCCACGCCATGCCGATGTAGTCGTGCTTCCCGTCGACGACCGCCGCCAGATAGTTGTTTGACCGCGGGTCGAGCATGCAGTCGTCTGTAATTGTCCCGGCGGAAACGACGCGGGTAACCTCTCGCTTGACAATTCCCTTGGCGAAGCGAGGGTCTTCCATCTGGTCGCAGACCGCCACCTTCAGCCCGGAATTGACCGCTTTTGAAAGATACTGATCCAGCTGATGATGCGGAAATCCGCACATGGGCGAGGCGTTGGGACCTTTGTCGCGACTGGTCAACGTCAGGCTCAGCACGCGCGCCGCCGTTCGGGCGTCGTCGTTGAACATCTCGTAGAAGTCGCCCATTCGGAAAAACAAAATCGTATCTGGAAACGCCTTTTTCGCCTCCAAATACTGTCGCATCATCGGGGTTTGGTCAGCCATTTGCTTAATATAATTGATATAATCGGTTTTTCGATGTATTTTAACACGATTATTAGTTTTGTCAAGTTATAAGGAAAGAAGAATTAAAAGAAAGAGAGCCGAGTTGGATTAGCGATGTCAATGATTCTTAGCCTCTTACGTTTACACATTACGTCCTTGACAAAATTCTGGGAATATAGTATGATATTGATAGTAATAAGCAGATGGCGCAATACCGTTTGTATTCACTTAAGTTTAACCAGTAAAGGAATCAAATATGAAATCGTTTTGGGGTATTTTAATCGTTTTTGTACTGATAATCATTTCAGTAGGGCTGTGCGGACTGGTTTCCTATAACGGCTTGATTCGTAAAGACGAGACGGTCAAGCAGACGTGGAGCGACATCGACACGCAGTTGCAGCGTCGAGCGGAGCTGATTCCCAATTTGGTGAACACCGTTAAGGGATACGCGGCTCACGAGGAAAAGATTTTCACCGATGTCGCCCAGGCGCGCGAGAATCTCGTCAAGGCGGCGACTCCTGCTGACAAGGCGGCGGCTGACGCGGAACTCAATTCGGCTCTTGGACGTCTGATCGCGATTTCCGAAAGCTATCCGGAACTCAAGGCGGCGGACGCATTCGTTCGACTTCAGGACGAGCTGGCGGGAACGGAAAACCGAATTGCCGTCGCCCGAACCCGGTACAATGAAGCCGTCAAGATTTACAATGCGGCAATTCGCGGCATTCCCGGCGTCTTTTTTGTGAAATCTTTGGGATTGGAACCTGCGTCTTTTTACGAAGTTCCCGCTGAACACGCCCCCGTTGAGGCGGTCCCGGAAGTTCAATTCTAGGGGAGACGTCTGAATGAAACATGCGTCAACCGTTTCCAGTCTGTTATGCGTCGTCCTGTTTGCGGCGATAGCGCTTCTATCAGCGCCGTCAGCCAACGCGGAATTCAAAGTTCCGCCGTTGACCGGGCGCGTTGTCGACGCAGGCAAAGTCTTCACGGAAGAAGAATCCGCTCAAATCGAGGCGGCGATTCTTCGTCTGGAATCCGCAACCGGCGGGCAGATGGTTGTAACAACGCTGCCGTCGCTGGAAGGACTGTCGATTGAAGACGTTGGAATTCGGCTCGGCGACGCGTGGAAAATCGGCAACAAGGGCAAAGACGACGGCGCGATTCTGATTATTGTCGTTCCTGAACGCAAGATGAGACTGGAAGTCGGTC
>JAZUMX010000701.1:0-5006 GCA_045603865.1 Thermoguttaceae bacterium | reverse complement strand
TCACATCACTCCATGCGCGTCTATCAAATACGCCTTCCTGGCTGGCACATGCGACGTTGCTGTTCCGCTGGGCGCTCTCGGACCGATTGTGCCGGGCTCCAAAAAAGGCGACGCTTCCGTTCACAACCTCGTTTTTGACCTGCAGCTTACAAGATACCTGGAATCAGTTACCCTCTTTTACTACGGCGATTATGACGGCAACACCGTCCTCGTCTGGGGAGAACACCTGTATCGAGACCTCAACTGCTGCACCAAATTGGGCTTCCGAGCTGAATGGCTGAAGACCTCGATTGACGATACAGAACTGACAACCATGGGAATTGGATTGAACTACCACCCGGCTGGAAATCAGAACCTGTTCATCAGACCGGAACTGAGATACGACAAATCCACAAACACGGCTATGCTCAACGGACGACCTGACCAGTTCACCATCGGATTTGACGTCATGCTGACGTTCTAAAAAACAAGCTGTTTGCAAACCGCGAGGAAGCCTTGAACAGCTAACCGCTTACGGTCAATTGACCTAAATAATAACGTCCCCGGAAGAAGCAATTCTCCCGGGGATTTTTTAATTAACTGCAATCGGCGAGTTACAAAGTAATATTCATGTTACATTTTTACGCTCTCGATCTTTTTTACCCATTTTACTTAACCGGAATAACCGCTACAACCGGAATAACCCGAAAAAAACGCAGAATGATTTATTCCGTTACACTTTATTCCGATTTAACACAGTATGCGACGCAAGAGGCGTCGAATTATCAATGGTTTTCTATGGTCAATGGGTATTATCATGAAAAAAACAGCGCTCTTAGCCGGAATAGCGATAGCTGTTTTCGGTCTGTTTGCGAATCAAACGTTTGCGGCTTCCGGCTGCATCACAGCAGCCTGCGATCCTGCCGCAGCAGCAGCTTGCGATCCTGCCGCAGCAGCTGCTGATACTCCTTTCGTTCCTGAAACGGATTGCAATTCCAGCAGTCCAAGCTCAGACAGCATCTTGCCAGAGCCTGTCGATCCTGCGTCTATCGATGTTTCGTCTGCCGCGCCGGCGCCTGCCGATCCGGCGTCTGTCGATGCTGCGTCTCCCGCTCCGGCGTCTTGCACCCAAGCAACCTGTAATTCAGGCGCTCTTTCCGCCGCGCCGGGCTGCGGTTCCGGCTCCGCCTGCGGCAATGCCGGCTGCAACGGACTTTGCGGACGTCATGGCTGCGCTGACTTATTCTTTGGGAAATTGAAGAAATCGTTCTGCGAAGGCGTTTGCTGGTCTGGCTACATGAACGCCGGCTACTTCACCAACTTCTCCGGCGATAGAAGCAACGGCTATGTCGACGCCTGGAGCAATACAACGCCCGCATTTAACGCTGTGTATGTTGCCGCAGAGAAAAAAGCGTACACCGGCGGCTGCGGCTATGATTTCGGCTTTGGCATTGACTTCATGTTCGGCGAAGACGCTCGAATCTTCCGTTCCGCCCGTGGTTTGGATCAAAGCTGGATAACTGGGCACATGTACGATCCTGGTTCTGAAGCCTACGATATTGATTCCTACGGATTTGCCATGCCGCAATTGTACATGGAAATGGCTATTAACAACTGGTCAGTTAAATTGGGTCATTTTTATGGAGTAATGGGATACGAAGGAGCTACCGCTAACAGCCGTTTCTTCTATACCAAGGGTTTGCTTTGCCAGGTTAGTCCGGTAAGTCAGACGGGCGTTTTGGCAACGTACCGCGGTTTTGAAAACCTCGACATAACCCTTGGCTGGGTCAACGGCTGGAACAACGGCTTTGACAACAGCGAATATGGCGAAGGAATGGTTACTGGCGCGTTTACCTACCGAATGAATAAATATGCATCCATCAAATATGCATTTCTGGCTGGAACTGCTGAAATTGGAGGCGAACATGGCGGTGTAAGCGGATTTGTTGGACCGTATTGGTTTGCGGACGGAAAAGGCGTAGGATCAGCACATGACGTCGTATTAGATTTGCAGCTTACAGGACGTTTGGAATCCGTTTCAATTCTGCATTATTCAGACTTTGATCAGTCAGATAATCCTGACGTCTGTGTTCGCATGTTAATTCTGGGACAGCATTTATACTATGATCTCAACGGCTGTACAAAAGTCGGTTTTCGTGCGGAATGGTTGAAGCTATCTGGATTAAACAACTTTGAAATGACAACCTTCGGCATCGGATTGAACTATCATCCAGCAGGTCTCCAAAACCTGTACATCCGACCTGAACTTCGGTATGATAAACTTTCCGATAAAGATATTTATATACTTAACGGTCGACCTGATCAGTTCACCATCGGATTCGACGTTATGCTGACGTTCTAGTTGAAAGTCAAGAATTAGAAGTCAGAAGCGAGAAGTGAGGCTTGAAAAGCTCTCATTTCTCGCTTTTTTATAATAAGAGCTTGTAACCTATCATCTCACGTTCGTTATTTCAAATCTTATCCATTTTATCTAACCGGGATATCAGTTAAAAACATTGCAACCGGATATAAATGCAGAAAAATCTATAACATTGATCTTTTTACCGATTAAAATCATTATACGGCGCAGGAGGCGTCGTATATACCAATATAATTTATGGTAAATGGGTACGATTATGAAAAAAATAACATTCTTAGCTGGAATAGCATTGGCTATTTCCGGTCTGTTTACAGGTCTGGCGTTTGCGAATTCCAGCTGCAATTCAACTGGCAACGGTTCAGCCGCCGTTGTCGATATTACTCCGACGATTAAGGCTCCTGCGCCAACTCCAGCGGTTCCTGCCCCGGCTTCGGCTTCTCTCCCGGATCCGGATTCTCTCCTGGATCCGGCTCCTGCGTCTGAATCTGTGGCTCCCGCTGCGGCTCCTGCCACAGTTCCTGCGGCACCCGCGCCTGCTCCGGCAGCGTCTTGCGCCAGCTGCAATTCCGGCGGCGTTACGGTAGCGCCAAATTGCAGTTTTTGCGCCGCCTGCGGGAATGCGGATTGCGACGGACTTTGTTGCTCCGGTTGTATTATGGTCGGTCCGGAATGCGGATTCTGCGCCGCCTGCGGGAATCCTGGCTGCGACGGGCTTTGCGATTCCTGCATTCCTTGCGAATGCGAAGGAATGATGGGCTGCGGAGTTATGGGCGGCTCGCCTTTCGATGGCGTTTGCTTCTCTGGATACGTCAATGCCGGATACGATACCAACTTCTCCGGCGATCGCAGCAACGGCATGGTTGACGCCTGGAATAATACAACCCCGGCGCTCAACGCGGTATACGTTTCCGCCGTTAAAAAAGCGTTTACTGGCGGTTACGGCGCTGCATTCGGCTTTGGCGTTGACTTCATGTTCGGCGAAGACTCCAGAATCTTCCGTTCCGCTCGAGGTTTGGATCAAAACTGGTACACCGGACACATGTACAATCCGGCTACAGGCGCATACGATCGTCCTTCCTACGGCTTTGCCATGCCGCAGCTGTACCTGGAAGCCGCTATCAATAACTGGTCTGTCAAGCTCGGTCATTTTTACGGACTGTTGGGCTACGAAGGCGCAACCGCCCCGAGCAGATTTTTCTATACGAAAGGTTTGACCTGCGCTGCGTCGCCCGTCAGCCAAACCGGCGTTTTGGCTTCCTATAACGGATTCCAAAACCTCGACCTGACCATGGGCTGGGTCAACGGCTGGGGCAACGGATTCGACAACAGCAGATTTAACGAAGGCATGATTACCGGTTCGTTCACGTACCGCATGAACCCGATGGCGTCCATCAAATACGCGTTCATGGCTGGAACTGCCGACATGGCAGGCGTGTTCGGATATTGGGGACCGTATGACTGGGGACATATAAAAGGCGTTGGCGCAGCTCACAGCGTTGTTTTTGACGTTCATCTCAACAACTGTCTGGAATCCGTTACAACGGTGAACTATGTCGACTTCGGTCAGGCAACCTACTCCGCCAACGGAACCCGCGCCCTCATCCTGGGAGAACACCTGTATTACACGTTCAACTGCTGCTGGAAAGCAGGATTCAGAGCGGAATGGCTGAAAAACACTGATTATATTGGCGGAAGCGCTCAAGATACGGAAGTTACATCCTACGCCCTTGGTCTGAACTGGCATCCGGCGGGAAATCAGAATCTGTACGTCCGACCGGAACTGCGATACGACCGCGCGACCGGCGCTTGGAAGAACCAGCCGCTCAATAAACGAACTGACCAGCTCACCATCGGCTTTGACGTCATGCTGACGTTCTAGTCAAAAGCTTATAATTCAAATACAGGAGACGAGAAGTGAGGACGTGAATAGCTCTCACTTCTTTTTTATCCACAGAAATTTTTATCCCAGCCGCAGTTCTACGTCGCTTTGCTGAATCATCCAGGGATTGTTTTCAATCATGACAACCGTATGACCGTAGGCGGTCAGACGGCGAAAGGTTTCCAAAAGGCATTCCAGTTCAGAATCGTGAAGCCCGGCAGAGGGTTCGTCCAGCAGGAACAGGGTTTTCTGTTTGTAAATCTTCTGAAGCGCCTTCGACAAATCCAGCCGGCTTCTCTCCCCGGCAGACAGCGTCTTGATCGGCTGTCCCAGTTCCAGACGCTCTAAACCGATGTCAATCAACGATGTCAGGGGGAGCTGAACGCTGCGAATGTTTCGGAAGAACGCAAACGCGTCTCGAACCGTCATCCGAAGAATTTCCGCTGCGTTCAGACCGCGGAAGCGCGGCTGCAAATACTCGCTTTGAAAGCGTTCCCCCATGCAATCGCTGCAGACCATTTCTATTTCCGGAAGATATTCCAGGTCGATTGTCAACACGCCCTCGCCCTTGCAATAAGGGCATCGTCCTTTCCCGCTCATGAGACTAAAATCGCGGGGCGTAAACCCTCGAGCTTGGGCTTCCGGCGTCGACGCCAATTCCGCTCTGACGGAATCCCAGATTCCCAGATACGTCGCCACACAGCCCCGCGGCGGCTTGCGTTCCAGTTTCCGTTCGACGAGAATCACGTCCTCGAATGCGTCCAGACC
>JAZUMX010000700.1:0-1938 GCA_045603865.1 Thermoguttaceae bacterium | reverse complement strand
GAAATAGCGTCCTTTCGGACGCTATTCTACTCCCCACTTTTTCCATCTTAACGCGTGTCTAAATGTTTCCCCTTCACCCCGCAATTTTTCTTGCACCTTCTAATTTTTTTGGATTTTTTTGTAAAAAGAGTCTGGATAGTTTCAAAAAATCGTGTATAATATATATTGAATAACGCTATAGGGGCTTTGCGTTGATGGGGAGAAGTATGTAATTTACTTCTCGTCTCGACGAATGCGTTTTCCCTATCACAAAACTTGCAGACGGAACTTGCAGCAATATCATGTTATCAACTAAATTATTTTACCGATTTTGCGGAATCGTTACAATCGTCACGTTACTGAGCGTCAGTTTGTTCGCACAAGACAAACCCGTTCCGACGACGTATAGTTCTTATCTCGACGCGGTCCACGCCCCGTACGCATGGGAGCACGGGTTTACAGGTCAAAACGTTGTTGTGGGCGTAATCGACGACAGCATTGACATGGGGCTCCCGTTCTTCAGCTCTAATATCGATACGGATTCAGCATACAATACCGGCGCTATATACAACAACGCTTTTTTCAAGCAAAATTTTATGTCGAATCTGCCGACGCAAGACCCAAACGATACGTCTGCCGTTTGGGACAGAGCCACCGTTAAATATACAAACTCCAGCTCAAACTCTGTCAGCGAATACGATTCTCACGGCACAAGCGTAACCGGGTGCATTGCAGCCTACAACGCTTCAACTAACACCTACGGTCCCGCCTACGACGCAACAATCGTTCCCATTCGCGTCGATTTCCCCTGTCAGGCGTTTCCCGCCTCATACGGCGGCTATAGCGTTGGAAACTATACGTTCGCTCAAGCTCTTGTTTATGACAACGAAAATATTGACATCAAAAACAACTCCTACGGGACTTCGATGGGATATATCGGTCAGGACGCTGCCCTGACAATCGCCGCCATTAACGACGCCATGGCAAACAACACGATTTTGCTTTACTCCGCCGGCAACGAACGCAATAAAACCAATTACTCCAACAACAAAGACTGCTCAAAAAGAGTAACAAACGCTCACCCGTACACAATCACCGTCGCCGCCACCGGCAAAAACTATACAACAGATTATACCGGATATGCGCCGTTTAGCAACTACGGCTCCTGCGTGTTCATAACTGCGCCGGGCGTTGGAATCCGAACCTCTGACCGGGAAGACGACTCCACGACCGGCAACGTGTTCACCTACGGCTGCACGCTGGTTTCTCAATCCAGTTATCAGGGATCCGTTACCGGGAACATGAACTCGTCGTTTAACGGGACGTCCGCATCCTGTCCGGTAGCGTCCGGCGTTTTGGCTCTGGCTCTGGACGCCTATAAACAAGCCTATCCGGGTCAGACCTGCGACGTCCGGTATATCAAACAGCTTCTCGCCAGAACGTCAACGAAAATTGACGAAGGCGCTACAGCAGAAGAAGTAAAATGGGTTACAAACAACGCTGGCATTTCCTTCTCTCACACCTACGGATTCGGACAGATTAACGCTCAAGGATTGATTGACGCCATTCTCGATCCGATCGGAACGCTTGGCAAGAATTACGACATTGTAACAGAACCAACAGTCGTTTCGTTTGACTGGTCAACCATGACGGTTTCGACAGAACAGTTTTTGCAATACACGACCACCTATCCGTCAACCGGCAATTCCGGCGGTTCCTTCTACATGACAACCTTCGGCATTTCCGAAGAAGAACTTCTGGCTGGGGGGGTGGAATAGGAGTCCGGGTCAGCGGCGTACGTAACGCCAAACGATTTCGAACTCATGGCGGCAAACGAACCCGTTTATACTAACTCCGTAGCCGTTTCGGACAACTCTTTCCTCAGTTCTGGAATCGTCAAACAGGAGATGGAAGAAGTCATCGTAACGATCACCATTGACGCAACCAATCAAACAACCG
>JAZUMX010000699.1:0-2167 GCA_045603865.1 Thermoguttaceae bacterium | reverse complement strand
ACAGCGGAATGTGACAGAATACGACGATAAACGGCGCGGTCTTGATTTCCGGACGTTCCAGCGCCTCTTTGAGCCATTGCGTCTGCAGCTCCCGATACGGCTCGAATTCCGCCAAACCCTTAAACGCCGGGTGAGCGTCCGGCTTGTCTTCGCCGGTGTCCATGCCAATAAGAGCAAAGTCGCCTTGACGAAGGGCGAAATTTCGACCCAACGCCCAGTATTTGGAATCCTTCTCTTCCGGGTCGCGGGTAAGCAGAACCGTATCGAGGTTTCTGACCCACGAACCGCGAAAATCGTGGTTGCCGGGAACAAACAGAAACGCGTAATCCTCAGCCATTGCACACCCGCTGGGGTAGAGCAAATTGTCAATCGCCTCATCTTCCGACCGGAGCTGATGAACCGTGTCGCCGTTCCAAACGACAACTGCCGGCTGAAGTTCTTTGAGCTTTTTATCGACAGCTTGTAGAGCGTCAAGTTCAGAATGAGTGTCATTTATTACGGCAAACGACGACCGCGCCTTTTCTCCCATCGTGGTAAAGGAATGAACGGCGCTGAATTCCGGCTTTCCAACTTTGACGTTGTAGGCGTTGGGATAGTCTACCGACATAGTCGCCGCGCGATAGTAGTATTTCGTATTCGGCTCCAGACCGCGAATTCGAACGGACAGAACCTTGTCCTGAATTGACCGCAGCGGAGGAACGCACGCATAGACTCTTTTCGCGTCCGACAGGTCTTCTTTGGCAGAATACTCGACGAACCCCGCCGCCGGACCGTGAACGCCCCAAACAGCGCCAATTGACGTCTCAGACGGAATCTGAAGAAAGACCGACGTTCTAAAGAGGGACGTTTTTTCTGCAGCAGCGTCTTGAGCGTACAGGGAAGACGTTAAAACGGCGACAGCGAACAGCAGGAATAATATATGTTTCATAACAGTTGAAAAATTGTAAACAGTAACTTGAGGATGATTATATGAATCATAAGGCGGGCGCTCTGCCGACTAATTGCCAATTTCAACCGTTTCTCCCGGTTTGAAGTCGCGTTCAATCGTCGGTTCGTTACTGTTGCGAGTCTTGCCGCGCGACCAGCCATCAGGAACGGTTTCGCCGCCAAACGGGTCAACCAGACGTAGCCGCCCGCCCTTTTCAGACGTAACGCTCACGCGAACGACCTTGCCGTCTTTCATTTCCGCAGACAACAGAAAACAGCCTTTGGCGCGCAAATTCTCGAATTTGGCGTCAGTTCCATTCCAATTAGGGAATATCTTAACGAAGCCGTGATCGCTCTGTATCAGCATGGACTGGATAAACTCCATCGCGCCGATTTTCTCAACGCCATGGACGCCGTCGTGAAGATGAAAGTTCTTCTGACCGAACTTTCGGATCTGGTTCGTTTTGAACGCGTCAATTATTTTCTCGGCGGGATAGCCGGCGCGAATAGCGGTTGCGTACAGTTTGGGCGTTTGATTGATGCACGTCCAGACGGTTTTGGGCGCCAAAGCAATGTTGCCGTCCACCGTATTGACCGCAAGAGCGCGGAATTCGTCTGTTACATCAAAGGCGAAAACTTCTCCGGGAATGACGCTTTCCATATTCAGCGCGTTCCCTCCGGACGGGTTGGCAGACCCGTCTGCGTTTTCCACGCCGGAAAGCATCTTGACGGGCGCGCCGTTAATCGAATAGACGCCGACAGCCAGATCGGACAGATGTTCGTGAAAGTCCTTCCAGGCGGCGACCTTGTCAGGGGAAACTTCAATGCCGATTTCGCTCAGAATCGGGGCGACGTCGACCAGCGTTTCAAAGAGATGCTTAACGCTGCCCAGCGCCGGCGCGCTGTTCTTCTGCAGTCCGCTGCCTTCCCAATGCGAATCCCAGACGTTGTATCGATACGAACCGTTCGGCAGCGTTTCCTTTTCACACCACGCCATAAAGAAGTTGGCGGTTTTATCGAGAAGGGGAAAGACTTTTTTCAGGTAGTCGCGGTCGAGCGTGTATTCCCAATGCGTACAGAAGAGGGCGCACTGAAACGCGCCGTCAGAAACCTGACTCCACAGGCTTTCATCGCTCTCGGGGGATATGCCCCACGGTCCCAGCGACACCGGGAACAGAGCCGCGTCGTCGATGCCGTTGGCGAGGTCAGGACGGCTGTCGAGATACGCCCGGGTGTTCTT
>JAZUMX010000698.1:0-9016 GCA_045603865.1 Thermoguttaceae bacterium | reverse complement strand
TAGGCTGTAGGCAATAGGCGCGAAGCGCTTCCGCTAGAACCGCGTAGCGGTTCAATATCTGTACCCGTGGGTTTTAACCCACGGAGGGAGTAGATTTTAGAACGAATAAACACTACTCCCTATTCCCTATTCCCTACTCCCTGGAGCCTCAGCCCAACTCTTCCTTGAGCGTTTCCTGGAGCTTCTCGTCCATGGCGTTAACTTTTTCAGCAATCTTGACGCGGTATTGATTGAGCTTTTCCAGCAGCGCCGGGTCGGACAGCGCCAGAATTTCTACCGCGAGAATGCCAGCGTTTTTCGCTCCGCCGGAACCGACGCCAACGGTTGCGACGGGAATGTCGCCGGGCATCTGAATCATCGACAGCATGGAATCCAGCCCGCCGCAGAGGTTCGTTTCTACGGGGATGCCGATAACCGGCAGAACGGTCATGGACGCGATAACGCCCGCCAGATGAGCGGCGCCGCCGGCGGCTGCCAGGATCGCCTTGACTCCGCGTTCAGGCGCGGACTTGACAAACGCTTCGAGCGCCTTGGGCGTGCGGTGCGCGCTAAAGACGCGAACGTCGAACTCGACCCCGAATTCCTTGAGAATCAGAGCGCAATTTTTAATCTTTTGCCAGTCGCTGCTGGACCCCATTATTATTGATACTGATGGCATGATAGTATATGAAAAAAATGATGTGATAGTTTGAACATCAGACGCAAACAAACCTACGATTCGCCTTCCTCAAACTTCTGATTTAATTATAGCGCTATAACGAACTCTTTACAAGAGAGGGGGGATTGCATAAACTATCAAACCGTTTCGTACGAAACGCGCTATTGAACAGGGACGTTTATATAATCATAATAAATTTTAGGGAAATCTCTTGGCGTGCCCATAAAAAGAACAACGTCAGGTTGGAACTGTTCAATCAGTTCCAGGAACGGCGGCAATGTCTCTTTCTGTAATTCAAACTGGTTTAACGAAATATGTTGATAGTCGCGACAAATCAAAGAGACGTACGGTCTAAATGCGCGTCCGTATGAATCGCTTAATAACAGAACTTTTTTTCCTGAAATATTGCGATTATGGGTCTGACAACAATACAAGTTACTAAGCTTTTTGTAATCGAAAACGCCGGAGCCTGATTGATTATTAATTGTCCAATCTATATCGGTTGAATATTTAGGAATTGGGGTGATATTGAAGTCATTTTCGTGAAAAAATGAGCCGATAAACAAATTCATATCGCCATAAGTCAGTTTCTCTACGTCAAGTGAGTACATGCTTTCGTCAAGGATTTCGTCCGGGAATTCAAAATCACATTCCTCACGCATATACCTGGCGACAATCAAAAAGAACTTAAAGGCGTAATAGTTTTTCCAGTGAGAATCGTTTCTGATAAAATACTGATAATGCAATTCAGGAGAATTGCGGAATAATTCTCTTGAATCCAGATAAGCAACGTTGTTCTTTTCAAGTTCTTCTAAAAATTTATCCCCTGTTTGATTGCAATAATCGTCAATGCCTCTTGGCAATTGGGAGTCAAATTTACAGATATGATGCGGCGCCATTAAAAAGACAAGACGGCAGTTGCGCGATTTCAGCCATTTGTCAAGTTTAACAATTTGATTTTGAGGATAGGAAAAATCAACGGGGTCTAAAACAAAAGCAAAATGGTCGTTATTTAATCGAACAACGGTTCTAAAAGGCGTTTTGAAAACTCTTTGCCCTAAAACATGTTGAATCCCTCCAATTATGTTGATTGAAGGCGTATCAAGGCGTTTAAGACATAAATGATAATTGTTTTTTATATTGAAAGAACCGTTCTTGACAAAGCTGATACTTGTTAAATATGCAATGCCGCCAAAAATATACAGGCAAAAAGCAATTACAAATAATGAAACAATCGTTTTTTTATTAATCGCGATCTTATTCATGACTACAAGTATTTAAACAAAGTGTAATCCAATAAGCATATTCAAAGCAATATGTTATTACGATTATACTTTATTATATCAAAAAACAATCCAATTATTACATCTAATGGAAGGTTTTTTGTGTAAATTAAATGGCAATGCTGTCAGATTAATATTATCTTGTAAATAATTGATAAATCAACTGTTTGCCTTTCTCAATCTTTTGACTTAATTATAGCGCTATAACGCACTCTTTACAAGAGAGGGGGGAGAGTTTAATTCGTAATGCGGAATTCGTTATACGTAATTACGCAAGCGATAATCTCGGAGGAGCGCTTGCGTTTCGGAGGGTCGACGTCCGCGTCGACCGCAGGCGACCTCGCCTGCCAATGGAAAAACGACCTGAAGAAATCTCGGTTCGAGTTTAGTTCGTCCGTCTTATCTTATATCAATCTTTATTAATATCAGTTCGCCATCGACGATGTTAATATCTTCAATTGAACGAAGGCGTATGAAGACGGGATAACCGGGCGCAGCCACAGGACTGCTTTTGGCATAATAGGCTATATATCCGCTCTTGTTATCGTATAGACGGATAGCGCAATTATCTGTAAATCGGTAGAGCGTTCTATAGATATGCTCGGCGGGGAATTTTTGGGCACATTCTTTAGGTATCGGGAAAATCTCTGTTTTGTAATTGTCATCGATATTCTCCTCTTTGTTCTCGTCAAAAATAAAGCTGGAAGAGGAATAGAACAGAATCGGTTTGCAGTTCAAAATGGTTACACCCAGTTCGTCTGAGAATGCCAGCGTTGCAGAATCCGGCGACCAGGTAATGAACATTATATAATGCGGCGCTCTTTTCTCGTACAGAACCGCGTTGTTTCGCAAATCCAGAATTTGAAAATGCAGATTGGGAAAGCCTTCGTCATAATACCCGTCCATAACACAAGCCGCCAGCAGAGTTCCGTCGCTGTTGAATTTGGCGCGTTGGATTTTGCCGTCAATTTTAAAACTATGGATTTCCTTAACTTCGTCAGTTGCAGGACGCCAGGATATTATTTGTCCGGAATCAAAAGCAATCAAAACCGATTCCGCATTGTTTTGAACCGCGACGTCCATGATATGAGCTTTACGATTCTGGAATTGGTCAAGATTAGTCGCCGCTTCAAACGTCTTTTTCTCGCAATTATAAAGAACGATTCTGCGATCCTGAGCGGCGCTCGACGGGTACGAATTGTACAAGACGAATTTCTTTTCATCGTCTGTCCAGCAGATATTTGTATAAAAATGGTTAATCTCAAATTTGCTGACAAGACTAACGGATCGACTTTCTTTGTCGTACGACGCGACAACCAAAAACGACCGTATCTCATTCTTAGCGATCATTGCAAAATACCGCCCGCTCGGAGACGCCGCGCAAATGTCTATTTCAATTTCTTCCTCGCCATTTAAGTCGTCAAAGAAACTCTTAAGAGGTATTTTCACAGCCTCGTTTGGATTCTGTAAATCGAAGATGTAAATATCGTCATATATTTGAGGATTGGTATAGTTCCCCGAACACAAAACCAGTATGCCATTCTCTTTTGAAGAAAACGTATTAGTATTATTTTCAGGTTCAAAAAAATACGATTTGGGCGCAGACGCCAGTCTTGAATGCGACACCTTGGGTTTATCGATTAAAAGTATGCTGACAATTCCAAGTATTACTACTGCAATTGCGATAATAAACGTCAGTATGAAACGCCAGCATAACTTCATAAAAACTGATTGTTACGTTATACTTTTCTGTAACTGTCAAACCCGTAGGCTTTCATGACGATTTCGAAAACGTCAACGTCGGCGAGTTCCGTTTCAGACGTAAAGTTTTCAGACGCCGCCAGAACGGTTTTCTGGTTCTCTTCGACGGCGGGGGCGCCGTGAGAGCCTTTTATCAGCGAAGCGTTGGTTGGAATGCCGCGAATGACGGGATCGAAAAACAGCTCGCACGGGTCGTAGCCGGGTTTGCGGTGAATGTCAACCGTATGGGCGAACGACGGCGCGTTGGCTTCATCGAGCCAGTAATAGTACGCCTGCCAGGAGTTCGGGGCGGAAATCAGAACGAGGTCGCCGGTGCGGTCGTGGTTGAGTCCGAAGTCGGTCAGACGGTCGCCGTAAACAACGTCGGCAATCCCTTCTTTTCCCTCAAACAGCTGAGCGACTTTTGTTACATTTTCCGGGCTGCGGTCTTGCAGATACACGTGCGAAAACTGATGGTCCGCCGCGGCAAACGCCGGCGTGTTGGCGAAGTCGATGAGTTCTTCTTTTCCCGTCAGCTCTTTTTGAGGCATGCCGGGAACGTGATGAACGTGATGGTTGGGAACGCTCGCTTCCGAAATCGTTTTCAGCAGTCCGGCGTCGCGCAAAATCCGGTTGGGATACGTTACATGGTCAACGGGAACGATGGAATACTCGCCGACGAAAAGCCAGACGAGGTTTTCCTCTCCGTAGACGGCGGTCATTTCGTCGACAAGTTTCCCGATCAGAGCGTTATACTTGTCAAGCGACGCCATCATCTGCGGGCTGTCCGGTCCGAATTTTTGGGATTCGTAATCGGTGTGCGGCAGATAGATGTAGAAGAACGACGGCCGCTGCGTTTGAGCAAGATAGATGGCGGAATCGACCGACCACGTATCCGAAACGATATTGGACATCGGCCCCCACCAGTTCATCAGCGGAAAATCGCCGTACTTGTCACGCAACATTCCGTAAAGGGATTCCGGGCGCGACCAGCACCAAAGCGTTTCCGACCCGTCCGGATTGTGAATCGGCGCGGGTGTGCAGACGTAGTCCGCTTCGCAGAACTTGGAATGCAGCGGCATCCAGACGGCGGATTCGATCTCCTGCTGGCTGTGTTCCAGGACGTCCCAAATCTGATGCGTTTCGATAACGGAGTTGTCGCCCGTCCACATTTCCAGAAAATGCTTGTCGCGATAGTACAGACCGTTCCCGACGATACCGTGTTTGTTGGGCAGTTTGCCGGTTGTCATGTTCGCCTGAACCGGGCATGTAACGCACGGAAACGTCGGCTTGAGAGTTACCGTCTGTCCCTTTTGACACGCCTTGACGAGGTTGGGCAATCGAGATAAATCCTGCTCTCGCAAATGAGCGATTGAAACGAGTATAACAGTCTTTGGCATTTTTATTTCTCCCATCGAGCGACGTCTTCCGCCCAGTACGTGATAACAATTGACGCCCCGGCGCGGGCGATAGCAATCAATGACTCTTCCACAATTCGTCGTTCGTCAATCCAGCCCAGTTGAGCCGCCGCCTTAACCATCGAGTATTCTCCGGAAACGTTGTACGCCGCCAGCGGAAGATCGGGAAACCGTTCTTTCGCCAGGCGGATAACGTCCAGATACGCCAACGCCGGCTTGACCATGACGATGTCCGCGCCTTCGTCGATGTCAAGCTGAATTTCCCGCATCGCCTGACCGATTCCGGCTTTTATGTCCATTTGATAAGAGCGTCTGTCGCCGAACTTCGGGGCGGATTCCGCCGCCTCTCGGAACGGACCGTAGAACGCGCTGGCGTACTTGGCGGAATAGGACATAATCGGCAGATGACCGAACCCGGACGCGTCCAGAGCGGTTCTCATCGTTCCGATCATGCCGTCCATCATGCCGGACGGAGCAACCATGTCCGCGCCGGCGCGAGCGTGCGCCAGCGTCTGACGAGCAATCATGTCGAGCGTCTTGTCGTTGTCGACCTCTTTCCTCCCGCCGACGTCTCCGATACAGCCGCAATGACCGTGCGACGTGTACTCGCAAAAGCAGACGTCTGTAACAATGAGCATTTTGTCGTTGACTGACTTCGCCGCTTCAATGGCGCGGGGAATGATGCCACAGTCCGACATCGCATCTGACCCAACCTCGTCTTTGACGTCTGGGATTCCAAAGAGAATCACGCCGCCGATATTCAAATCCGACAGCTGACGAATTTTCTCTTTGAATACGTCCAGCGACATCTGGAACTGACCCGGCATGGAGCCGATTTCCTGTTTAATTCCCGTTCCTTCTCGAACGAACAGCGGGAGAATCATTTTGCTGGAATCCAGCGAGTATTCCTGAACTAAAGAACGAACCGCGGGATTAAACCGCAGTCGACGCATGTTAATCATTGTGGACGCCTGTAATCTTGTACGTTCCCCGATTTCCGTCTGGCGGCAAATTGGGAACGGTTGATGGTAAAGGGAATTCTTCTGCCGAGGACAAAAACTCTGCCAAAAGAAAACTCCCGAAAAACAGCAAATTATATATTAATTATAACATTAAACCGGGATTTGTACAGAGGACGCAAAAGATTTTCAAATAATTATTGAAGACGAGAGGGGTTGGCAGCATTCGTCAGGACGGTTTTTATCGACAATTATCCATCTTTTCTGTAAAACCTAGTACGGTTGTCTGCGTAAACGTTTTAGACGCCAATTTATTTGATAAGTCCAATATATTTATTTCATTCAATCCCAAAATTTGACAATCAAACGCGTTATAATCCCCCCCTTGAACGCGTTTTAGGAATAGTTATAATTAATTTTAATACTTAAATAGTTAGAAAAACTAACATCTGACTTAAAATATTATAATATTTACATATAACAGGCAAATCATGGTACAGATATTCTCTGACAATTTATGCGATGGTCTTGGCGATGCAATTTCCTCATATTTAAAAGAAGTAGATTGGCATTCTATTACATGCGCCATTAATTTTATGGCAATGGCAACTCCATGCTCCTCAATCCTTCTTACAGCTCTTAGGGTTAAGGGTTCTTTGGGTCAACAAAAATTACAAAAAGAAATGACAGAATCCATTGCCGAACTGAAAAGCTATATTTCCAATATAGAACATAAGATGGACAGGGTTCTTCAGGCTGACATGGAAGCTGGGTTAATGGCATTGCAAAACGCAACCGGTTCAGACGACGAGGAGCTTTCTCAAGGCTATCTTTCCAACGCAATCTCTTTCTTTATGAGAGCCGTTTCACAAGAACAAAACACCCGAAAAGTTCAGGCTGTGTTTAATCTGGGCTTATGTCAAATTCTCCAGGGAGATTACAATAACGGATGGACAAACCTTTTTAGTTCCATAAAAATTCCCTATGTCGAATCGGCTGACGAGAGTAAAGCTCAATTTTTACAAAACCGTCAAAATGTGCAAAACAGCATCGCAACAGTTATTCAAAAAGCAATTCCATTTGACGAACGCGACAATCTACTTGGGGTTGAGGGAACGGTCTGTACAACAGAAGAGCTTTTTGAGCGTATTCAATCCGCTCAAGACGGCGATATTATTAAACTGTTTCCAACGCAGTATACGCTCGAGCAACCGTTGATAATCAATAGCAACGTATCGTTAGTTTCGCTGTTTCCCGAAAAAACGCCAGTAATTGTCTCTGATCTTGAAGAGCCAATTATCCTTCAGGGAAAAACCGCTGCTTTTGAAAGACTGGTTTTCATTCGAGTTACCGACACAAACAATTCAAGACGCCCATTTTTTAATCTTCAGGATAAATCTCCCGTTTTTAACAGTTGTACATTCCTGACAAAACAAAACGGAGTTTCTGTTTATGGATCAGAGTCAAATCCGGAGTTTAACAATTGCCTGTTTGTAGGTGCGGCGTCAACGCACGCCTATATTTCAGACAACGCTTCAGGAACGTTTGACCACTGCGAGTTTGAATCCGGCGGAACAGCCGTTTCCCTTGGAAAAGGCGCAAAAACGCAGTTTAAAAACTGCATGATTCATAATGTTGACTACGGCGTAACGATTGCAGAAAACGCTTGCGCCGAGTTAAAATCCTGCGATATTTTTGATTTTCACAATTTCGGCGTAGGAGCTACGGGAGTCAATTAAACCAAATTTGAAGAATGTAATATTCACGCAAATAAACATGAACATAAAATCGCTCTGCCGCTTTATGAAAATAAAGGAAATCTGGTAACCACCTCTATCAAAAGCGCATATAAAGGTTTTTCCCTGGGGTTCAATAAAATCAAATCCAATTTTTGGGGAGCAGCCAAATCAACCGAAGCTGCTCAGCCAGCCGTCGCTCAACCAAGTCTGGACGATGACGACGAGATCAATTGCGCTGTTGGAGCGTTTCTAAATAATAATTCAACGTGTTCCTTTACCAATTGTTCATTTTACGGAACTAACGGAAATCTTGTCTATATTGACGAAGGCAGCGTTATTTCTCTTGATAAATGCAACATCCATAACGGTAAACGATGCGGCGTTTTTGTAACAAACGAATCGCGAGCCGAGCTTCAAGACTGTTCGCTTGACTCCTGCGCCGAGAACAATATATTGGCAACCAACCGCGGGATTGCAGTTTGTTCTTCCTGCAAGATTGTTAACGCCGGAGACGTTGGCGTTCATTGTAATTCTTCCGGAGAATGCCGCTTTACACAATGTCAGGTTTCCCAAAACAAATCATCCGGTTTTTTATTGGAAAACAACAGCATGGCAATCGTCGAAAATTGTTCTATCAGTCAAAACAACGGCTTCGGAATCAGCCTGATTTCTGGATCCGGCGGTCAGTTTATCAACAATGAACTCACCGACAATAAAACATTGATGGGACCTGTTAAAAACTGGAATCTGTCTCCTGACGTTGGAAGCGTCTTGCGCGATGGCAATAGACCCAACGCTTAAATCTTTCTTTTTAGGACGGATTACTTTTTCGATAAAAAGAGAGCGCCGAATGAAATCGACGCTCTTTTGAATAGTTCTATTGATTATTCTGTCTTGCTCAATTAGCCTTTCGGTCCGGCGGCGGCGATTTTGTCGTCGGCTACGTCGGCGTACTTGGCGAAGTTTTCCTGGAACATGCGCGCCAGTTTGCGGGCTTGCTGTTCGTAGGCGATTTTGTTCGGCCACGACTTTTCCGGAACGAGCGTTTCGTCTGGAATGCCGGCAATTTCCATCGGGATGTTGAGTCCAAAAATCGGCTCGACAACGGTCGGCGTGTCAACCAGCTCGCCAGAGTGAATGGCGTCGATAATAGCGCGGGTGTACTTAATCGACATGCGCTTTCCGATTCCGTACGGTCCGCCCGTCCAGCCGGTGTTGA
>JAZUMX010000697.1:0-1530 GCA_045603865.1 Thermoguttaceae bacterium | reverse complement strand
TTGCCGGCCGCGTAGTCCGTGATAACGTCCTTGCCCGCGCTGTATACGAAGACATCTTTCCCGTCGCCGCCAGTCAGGGTATCGTTGCCTTTGCCGCCGTAGAGAGTATCCGCGCCCTTTCCGCCGAGTATCAGGTTAGCCGCGTCGTTGCCCGTCACGTTAATCGCCTTCGCCGCCGCGCTCCCGTCAACCGTCGCAACTTTTTTGCCAACGTCGCTGGCGTCGAACTTCCCGCTGAATGCACTGCCGAGCGTCACGGAAGTTTTCTTAGCGTCGTAGCTCATATCGCCGTAGTAAATCACGCTGCCGATTGAAACTTCCTGCCCCTTAGCACCCTTAATCGTCATGGCGCCGCTGCCAATCTTCAGCGCGAGGTCGGACCCCTTGAGCGTGGCGCCGGTAACTTTCGCGCTGCCGATATTGATAGCGTCTTTGTCTTTCGCCGTGTAGTCGGTGATAACGTCGCTGCCGCCCTCGTAGATGAACACGTCAGCTCCAGCGCCGCCCGTCAAAGTATCGTTCCCCGCGCCGCCAGCCAGCGTGTCATTAATACGCCGTTGCTATATTCAATTTCGTCCAGCGGCGCCGTTGAGTTTATCGTTGCCAGCCTCGGTAGTGAGCACGTCATTACCGGCGTCCCATAGACTGCCAGCGCCTTTACCGCCGGTTGTCGTATTCGCCTGCTATAGTTGTCGAAAACTGGATATGGCAAATCGAAGCGTGAGCAGTAATCGATTAATCCGCCGTAGCCGTCAAGCTCCGCCGCCTTGAGCAAACCGTGCCGATGGTCAACGCCGCCGTGAAGCTCAGAATCAATAATCTCACTCCAGTCGGATACGGTAAATGAGCCAACCACGACGGTTTCTTGTACATCGTATTTTTCGCATACTTTTTTTTTGACTTCCTGCCACGGTGCCAGCGCTGCCAATCCTGACGTACACTTTATCCTAGCGAAGCCGCGGGTTGCCAATGCGTATTCAAAGAATAACTCAACGTCCCTGCTGTCGCTGCTTGAGAGTAAGTCGAAAGGTCCGCGACTGCCGCGTTTGCCGCTGTCGACCTTACACAGCTCTTTAGCAATGTACTTACCGTCCTTTACCGTGCCCTTGCTGACGTGTAAGCCGTAATTATAGTTCCGGTTTGAAGGGTACAGTTCCAGCGGCGCCGTAATTGCCTGCCATTTTTTGAGCATGATTTCCTGCGCCGCCTCAATGCGCTCAGCGCCCTTCGGACTGACGATGTAGAGTACGTGCATGTGAAAATGCCAGCCGTTGTGACTTGAGTACCGGCACTCAGTACTTGTTATGCTGCCAATGTAGTCCGGCAATTCGGGAGCGTCCTCCGCGTCATACCAATCGTCGCGCTGGCTTTCTTGGTCGTTATCCAGATTATTGATGAAAATCCCGCTGTCAGTCGTGACTTCCTGCCCCTTGCCGCCCTTGACGATGAACTTCTCGCCGGAACTGGTCTCACCAATCCAATCGCCGCTCTTGAGCGTAACGCCAGTAACAAAGCCGCTGGGATTTTCAA
>JAZUMX010000696.1:0-2640 GCA_045603865.1 Thermoguttaceae bacterium | reverse complement strand
GAAGACTATCAGGATTATATTACCACCCTCAGGATGGAACTCCAGAACAAAGTTCAAAGCATGATCGCCCAGGCGCGAAAAGACGGCGTCAATCCTCAATCGGAAGCGTTTACCAATTCCTTAAAAGAAATGGCAAAGGAATACTTCGCCCGCATTGAACAGGCTGCTGACAAGGCGATGCTTCTCAAAGACGTCTCTGATGACGATTTTAAACAGTTGGCTAACTATAAGTTTCAGACTATTCGAACCCTGGCTGAGCTTAGCAAAGAAGACGAAAGCGCTGTTTCTGCCAAAATAGAAGCGTTTGCAAAACAGCTTCGCGAAATGGGTAAAAATGACGTTGCTGAACAAATCGAAGGCTTTCTATTCATGGAAAAAGTTCGTGGCTATTTACATTCTGGCAATGTCGAAGCTTTTACAAAAGTCGCCGCTGAGATTGACGAAAAAGTCGAAAAAGCAGGAAAAGATATTTCACTTAGTTTGGCTCAAAAAGCTGGTTTAATAGTAATCGTAGGAGCCACGCTGTCCGATTATAAAGCTCCGGAAGGACGTCAGGAAAAGTATCTCAAAGCGCTTGCTGAATCTTCCGATCCGGAAGTCCAAAAGATAGCTGGCGAAATGGAAAAACAGATGATGCGCGCTGAAGGCGAAAAGCGATTCAACGACTCGCTGGGCAAAGAATTCAAATTCGGCGGAACGTTTACCGACGGTTCTGAATACAACGCCAAAGACTACGCCGGCAAAGTCGTTCTTATCGACTTTTGGGCAACCTGGTGCGGCCCGTGCTGCCGTGAACTGCCGAACGTCAAAAAGATGTACGATGCCTATCACGACAAGGGCTTTGAAGTCATCGGCGTTACCTGTGACAATCCCGAAGAGGAAGAAGATTTCAATAAATTCCTCAAAGAAAAAGGCATTACCTGGAAACAGATGTTTGACGAAAAAGCCGTCGTTCCGGGTCTGAAAACAAAATCCGGAGAACCGATTAAGGTTTCCGACTACTATGCGATTAACGCTATTCCGTGCCCGGTTCTCATTGGTAAAGACGGCAAGGTCATTTCCCTTAACGCTCGCAGCGCCGAACTGAAAAAACAACTCGTCAAAGCTTACGGCGAAGTTGAAGGTCTTGACGCTGACGACGAAGAAGACCCCGAAGTACTGGACGTTTACGATGAGGAAGACGAACAGGAGGAAGACGACGTCGACGATCTGGATGAAGACGATCAGGCCGCTGACGAAGCTATTCCGGACGTTCCGGAAAACGGAACTCTGGCGGATTATAAACAGTACGTCAAAAAAGTTAACGCTTTGCTCACAAAAAAAATCCGAAGCATTACACGCCAGGCTCAAAAGGACGGCGCAGATATGCAGTCTGACGAATTTGAGAATTCGTTAAAAAGCGCTGCTAAGGAATACTTCGTCAAAATTGAGAAGGCTGCAGACAAGGCTCTGCTTCTCAAAGACGTCCCTGAAGAAGAGCTTGAAGAATTGGTGGGGTTAAAAATTCAACTTATCCAGATTTTTACGAACATTAATAACGAAGAAGTCGACGCCGCAAACGCCAAACTGGAAGCGTTCGCCGCCCAGCTCCGTAAAATGGACAAGGCGAAATTTGCTGAAGAAATTGAATTCACGCTCTTTAGCAATAAGGTTGAGAACTACACCCGAACAGAAAACGTCGAAGAATTTACCAAACTCGCCAACGACGTTTTTGACAAAGTCGAAAAAGCCGGAAAAGACATCTCCCCGGATCTGGCTAAACGGGCAATACTGGTCTATTTGAGTTCCCAGTTGCTGTCAGGTTACAAAACTCAGGATGGGCAGCTGGAAGCGTTTAACAAAGCCCTTACGGAAGCTACTGATCCGGAAGTCAACGAATTGGCAGACAAATTTGAAGCAGCGCTTCTCCGCGTTAAAGCCGAAAAGAGATTCAACGACTCGCTTGGCAATGAATTCAAATTCGGCGGAACGTTTACCGACGGTTCCGAATACAAAGCCGAAGACTACGTCGGCAAAGTCGTTCTGATTGACTTCTGGGCAACCTGGTGCGGTCCGTGCCGCGCTGAACTGCCAAACGTCAAAAAGATGTACGCTGCGTATCACGACAAGGGCTTTGAAGTCGTTGGCGTTTCCTGCGACGATCCGGATGACGAAGAAAGTCTTAATAAATTCCTCAAAGAAAACGAGATTCCCTGGAAGCAGATGTTTGATAAAGACGCTGTCGTTCCTGGCGAAAAGAACAAAGACGGCGAACCCGTTCTGGTTTCCGAATACTATGGAATTAACGGAATCCCCTGCCCGGTTCTCATTGGAAAAGACGGCAAGGTTCTTTCACTCAACGCCCGAGGCGAAGAATTGGAACAACAGCTTATCAAGATTTACGGCGAAGTTAAGGAAGAAACTCCGGCTGAAGAAGACCCAGCCGCCGAAGAAGAGAAATAATCGTTAATCGAGGTCAGCCCCGCTGAATCAAACCGCATTGTCGTCCACAGAGAGTTTTTTCGTCTCTTTGCGGACGATAATCGTTTCTTGACGTCTCTCAACGCCCATTATATTCTTCGTAAAAAAGGGCGTCTCACCCGCTCCGGGCGGATATTCCTATTGCATTCTTTTTAAAAATGAGTAATAATATTCTCAGTC
>JAZUMX010000695.1:0-3232 GCA_045603865.1 Thermoguttaceae bacterium | reverse complement strand
CTGCGCCGGATGGTCAGCTGGCAGCGAGCCGCCAAACGTTTGAGCAACGTGATCCCGATAATTGCACGCGGTTTCGTATCGATGATGACCGTCTGCGATGAAAACGGGTTTGTCTCCCATCAGGGCGACGACTTTGGCGATAACTTCGCCGTCTGTTACAACCCACATCCGATGAACGACGCCCAGATGGTCTGTCGCTTCCAAGGGCGGCATGGCGGCAACGGCTTTGTCTAAAATCGCCTGAACTTCATTTTTCGGATCCGGATACAGACCGAAAATCTGGCTCAGGTTGGTTTTGGTTGTCGTCGTAAGCATGAGACGGACAGCCTTGGCGGCGGCGTGCGTCAGTTCGTGCGGGAAGACCATGCCTTCGCCGAATCGCTGTACCTGAAGTCCCGCCATGAATCCCTTGCGGAGAATCTTCTTTCCGTTGTATTCGTATTCCTGAGTATAGACGTAAATCGCCGGTTGGGATTCCAGAGCCAAAACGCCTTCGTCTTTCCACGCCTTGAGCGTTTTTGCCGCGCGAGTATAGCGGTTGTTCGCCTCGTCGTCGGTCGGAAGCATTTTATTGAGAATCAGTCGAACGCAGTTGTAGTCGCTTTTGGCGTAAAGTTCGTCTTGAAGCTGTTCGTCAATGACGTCGTAGGGCGGCGCGATAACGTCGCTCAGCGCGCCAACGTGCCCGAGGTCGTATCGAAGTCCGCGGAAAGCCTGAATGCTTGGCATGGGTAACTCCTGTTAAAGTAATATTGATTTAAGTTAAACTGCTAAATATAAACGCAGTTGGAATTTGTGCGATAATGCGCCAGCTCCGCTCGAAAATTCTTGCCGAGTATTTTTTTGTGGGTACTGACAACCTGACGTTCCGTATTGTTGTTTTCGGAAATGTGTCCCAGCATAACCGTTTCGAGGTTCTGCCCGTAATGGAGCAGCAACTCCGCCGCCTCCTCGTTGGACAGGTGCCCATGAGAAGAACGGATTCGGTCTTGCAGCTCCGGCGGATAATCGCCGTACTTGAGCATAATCGGGTCGTAGTTGCTTTCCAGCAACAGACCGTTGAGCGACTGTACGACGCTGGGCAGTTCGTTGAACACGCAGCCCAAATCCGTACAGACGCCGAAACGCTTTTTCCCGTCGTCCGCGACGAAACAAACCCCGTCGACGGCGTCGTGAGGCGTTTTAATCGTCTCGATGTTCAACCCGTCAAAGTGAATCGTCTCTCCAGAAGTAAAATAATTGACCTGTTTTACCTCTCCAATTTGAGATCTGACTGCTTGGAACGTTTTTTGCGTTATCCAGAGAGGAATGCCGAATTTACGATTGAATACGCCAGCGCAGGAGACGTGATCTATATGATCGTGGCTGATGAGCAAAGCGTCAATAGAGCGTATATCTATATGGAAATACGCAAGACGTTCCTGAGCTTGCTTGCCGCTAATGCCAGCGTCAAACAGAACCCGGACGTTGTCCGCTTCCAGATATATGCAATTGCCTTTACTGCCCGACTGCAGGGCGATAACTCTCATGGCTTCCTTTCCGATACTATATAATTAACATGAAATATTAATTAGACGTTATTTTACCCCGAGATGGGGACTTTGTCAAGACGGGTTAGAGAATAAAACCGACTTTAGAGAGTGTAAATTTTAGCAGAAGGAAATGTACAAATCGGCGATAAACGGGATTGGAAACAATTCGTCCGGCGGCGGCGGAACCGCCGCCAGGCGCCAACTTACCGGATTAATCTTTATTTCTAATGAACCTCTTTTGGGGTTTCCAGTTCTTTCAGGATTGATTGGGCGCCCTTATTTCCCTTATCAGCCGCTTTGCGTAACAGTTCGATTCCTTTCGCTCTGTCTTCTGGAACGCCGTCGCCATCAAGATAACACAGTCCTAACGCCGCTATTGCGTCCAGATTCTCTTGATCAGCCGCTTTGCGAAGCCACTTAATGCCTTCGGCTTTATTCATTTCAACGCCAGTTCCCGTTAAATATAAAGAACCCAAACTGAATTGAGCGCTGGGCAAACCCTGTTGAGCAGCTTTCTTCCACCATTTAAACGCCTCTTTTTCATTTGGGGAATCGCCTTCAAACATATAGTACAAGCCAAGCATGTCTTGCGCCATGGCTTCGCCATTTTCAGCCGCCATGAGATACCATTTTACACTCTCTTCTTTGTCAATTGGAACGCCTATGCCATAGTAATAACTATCGCCCATATATAATTGAGCGATTGAACGTCCGTTTTCAGCCGCTTCGCGAAGATATTGAATCGCTTTGGCGTCGTCTTGAGCAACGCCTACGCCTCTGCGATAGCACACTCCTAACGCCTCTATAGCGTCAATATCTCCCTGCTCAGCCGCTTTGAGGAACCATCGGACGCCTTCCTCTTTATCCAACGGAACTCCAGTTCCAGTCATACAAGCGTTTCCCATATTAAATTGAGCGTTAGCCAATCCCATTTGAGCCGCCTTTTCCCACAATTCAACAGCGGTCTTTACGTCCTTCTGTACGCCCTGTCCTTCCATATAGCACATGCCGAGCATGTTCTGCCCCATTGGTTCGTCTTTCTCAGCCGCCTTGCGATACCATTTAACCGCTTCTTCTTTGTTGACGGGAACGCTAACGCCGTTAAAATAGCAATCGCCAAGATTGACTTGAGCAAGCGAGTGCCCTTGTTCAGCCGCTTTACGATACCATTTTACCGCTTCTGCTTTGTTTTCCTCAATGCCTTCGCCATAAAAATAACAAAACCCCAGCATGTACTGTGCGTCTGCAAAACCCTGTTGAGCGGATTTCCGAAACCATTCAACCGCCTTTTTGCAGTCTTGAGTTACGACTTCGCCATCAAAAAAGCATGAACCGTAAGTAAACTGAGCCTTGGGGTGCCCCAATTCCGCAGCCTGACGATATAAGTCAACGGCTTTTTCTTCGTCTTCCGGAACGCCGTACTCGTCAAGAAGGCTTTGAGCCTGATGCAAAATCGATTCCGCTTTTTCAGACGAATCGTCGGCGAAACATTGATTAAAAAGGGACGTCTGCGCGCCGCTGAACAGCGCGGCTGCAGTAAACGTTACAATAAAAACGATGAATGTGTGAAGCGTTCGGGCGTTCATGGAAGTTAAAAAAATAAAAAGGTGAATAAACAATTCATTCCAATACTGTTATACTTATTCTACTTGAAATTTCCCGAAAAATGAGCTATTAGCTCCTAGCTACTAGCCGCTAGC
>JAZUMX010000694.1:0-5152 GCA_045603865.1 Thermoguttaceae bacterium | reverse complement strand
CTTGCGTAAAGAAGATTCGTTGCTGCAAACCCTGCGCTCCCGCTTGCGCTCCGGCTTGTGATCCGGCTCCGGCTTGCGAACCGGCTCCCGCCGCTTGCTAAGTTATGCTAGTTAATCAAATTTTTGATTGTCGATAATCATTAGTAACTGGTACATCTACCCTGTGATTAGGCCAGTGAATCAAGGAACCCCGTTTTTAACGGGGTTTTATGTATTTCGAAGTTTGGTTTCTCTTGAGCGTCAAATTTGTGTTCTTTCTTTTCTACCCCAGCTTGACTTTTGTTTCAAACTCGCTATAAATACTTTTTAATTCAACCATTTTTTATCAGGATATTACATAACGATGTCAAATCCGACTATTACTTTCGATTCTCGCTCCCTTGACGACACTCAAAAGTTGGGAACGCTCCTGGAACGTCTTATCCCTGACGGCGCTGTTGTATCCCTTATTGGCTCTCTGGGAACCGGTAAAACTACGCTCGTTCGCGCTATTGCTGCAGCAGGCGGCGAGAATCCACAAGACGTTTCCAGCCCTACTTTCGTGCTGATTCAGGAATACACAGCCGGACGTCGTCCAATTTATCATTTTGACGCATACCGTATAGCTGACGACGACGAGTTTCTCGAGCTCGGTCCGGAGGAATACTTTGATTCTGCTGGCGTTACTTTTGTCGAGTGGGCTGACAGAGTCAGTAATTGTCTTCCAGAGAGCTTTATTCAGATTTCCGTTGAGCACGTCGGAGACGCCTCAAGACGTTATAAAATCTCCGCAACCGGCAGTCAATATCAGAATTTTCTTAAAATTCTGGCTGATAATTCAAATTTTCTTTGAAAGTTTTACAAAATCCGTTGCAATTTTCCAAATGGTCTGATATAATATATAATATCGTTTGGAATTTCATTGGATTTATTCAAAATTTTGAACAAGCAGACTTTTATAGATTCAACCAACGAGGACTACCAACATGGCGTTATCAGAAATTGACCGCAACTTGCTTGACCGCTGTCTCCAGCAGAAGCCACGTGCATGGGAAGATTTTGTGGATCGTTTTATCGGACTGATTACCCATGTTGTTAAGCATACAACGCAGTCTTCCTCACAAACTTTTACATCCGAGGATTATGGCGATTTTTGCAATGAAATCTTTATGACCCTCATTGAAAACAACTATGCCGTTCTTCGTCATTTTCGCGGTCAGAGCTCTCTGGCAACTTATTTGACCGTTGTTGCCAGACGAAAAATGGTAAAGCTGCTCAACAATCGGATGGATTCGCTTGTTCTTTCCACCGACGTTTCAGATTTCGACGAAGACGACGCTTTGAATTATCTTTACGACCGCGACGAAGTTGAGAACCTTCTTGCTGAACTTCCCCCTGTCGAAGCGGCGATCGTCAAGCTGTTTTATCTGGAACAAAAGCAGTATAAGGAAATCAGCGCTGAACTGAATATTCCTGAAAACAGCATTGGTCCGATTTTGCATCGCGCTCGTCAGCGTCTGAAGAACAGGTAGTTTCCTTTAGTTTCGATGTTATTTACTTATCAGACTATTGATTCTACCAACCTGGAAGCTCTCCGCTGGTCAGAAAGCAATACGTCTTCGCAGGACGTTTGGTTTTCCGCAGCAGAACAAACCGGAGGGCTTGGTCAGCGCAATCGTTCCTGGGCTTCTCCCCTTGGCGGCGTATACGTTTCGGTTTTGTATTCGCCGCCGCAGTTTTTATCAGACTATTCCCATTTCGGTCTGATAACGCTGGCAGCGGGAAACGCCGTCTATGAATTGGTTAAAGACCTTTTATTGGAGCATGGCGCAGACGTCGGTCCGTTAAAAATCCATTGGCCCAACGACGTCTATTACAACGCCCGAAAGTTATCCGGAATCCTCACGCAAAGCGCCTGTAACGGGAGACTCATTACCGGCATTGGGATTAACGCCAACGCGTCCTTTTCCATTTCAGACGCCCTGGCGCCGATTTCTCTGAAGGAAATCCTTCAAGAGGAAGTCGATTTGAGTATAATAATCAATAGACTTCAAAAGAGCTGGAACGATCAGATGCGTCAGCTCGCCCAAAGCGCTGAAAACGGATCTGACGACTACGTCCGTCAAACGGAACGAAAACTCGCCTGGCTGGAAGAACCCATTACTGTAACGCAAACAGACGAGTCTCAGCAACCTGACGTCTCCGGCATTTTGACTGGTTTGACGCCCACAGGAGGGCTGAAGATTCAAACCGAAACCGGCGAACGCATTCTCGTTTCCGGCTCGGTGCGAGCGATAAGTACTTAGCGCTTAGGACGCAAAGCGCGCCCCTTGCACTATGCACTAATAAAAAATACGCACACTTCATACTGACTATACCCCATGACACAATTTTTGACCGCTGTCGGCATTTTCCTTTTTTTCTTTCTGGCTGTTGGGCTTGTCCAGCTGATGGGATACAGAAACATGATGTGTTCCTGCAAGGCGCGGCGATACGTTCAAATGCGTCAGCAGGGAATTAAAGACGCTCAAAAAGCGCAGGATGCGCCGGAGTTGATAACCACAATTGAAACGATTGCGCCTCAAAACGATTCAAAAACACAATCGCAGGAACCCGAACCATGAAAATTGCCGTACTTAGCGACACGCACGGAAACGTTCGTCCGGTTTCCGAGGCGTTGAGCATTCTGGAAAGCCTGGACGTCAAAACGATACTGCACTGCGGCGACGTTGGCGGAGAGGCGATTGTTCAAATGCTTGCCCCGTTTGACGCTCATATTGTCGGCGGCAATACAGACGAATGGATTTCTCTGGAAAAGGCGGTTAAAGCCGCCAATCTGGACTGGCAGGGCGAATTCGGTTCCTTCCAGGCGGAATCCGTTAAAATCGGGTTTACTCACGGACATCTGTTTGACCGCGTTGAGAAAGAGGACAAAAGCGGCTCCTGGAATCTGATTTGCACCGGGCATACTCATATTGAAGATTACTCCATCGAGCCGAACGGGACGCTGCGGCTCAATCCCGGGGCGTTTTATCGGGTTCATACGCCCGGCTTTGCGATTGTAACCATTACCGGCGATAAAATCAACATAGAGCATATTCATTTATAATCGGGAAACGCGGGCATCCGCCCTTGCAATTCCCTTCAAAAGCGATATAATATTATTGTTATTAACGAGTTGAAGAATTTATTCTGTTCAACATAGCGTTAGATTTAGCGGAGACAGCAGTGTCATCATTTTACGTTACCGAAGGACCAGACCGGGGGCGCCGTTACGAACTTCTCCCCAACCGAGTTGAAACTATTGGGCGGGAAGAGGGTAACACCGTTCAACTTCACGATACGGAAGTATCGCGCAAGCACGCTCGAATTATATACGATAGCGGACGCTTTCTCATTACAGACCTGAACAGTTCTAACGGAACGTTTGTCAATCAGGTTCGCATTTCGACAACCGCCATCAACAGCGGAGACAAAATCGAAATCGGAGCCACCTGTTTGCTCTTCACGCAAACGCCCAATATTCCCCCGGACGACTCCGGCGCGTCGAGCATCAGTTTTGAACTGCCCTGCGACGACCATTCCCAAATCGTCCAAACGATGCGCCATTCCGAAGGCGAACGCGCGTTCACCGTTCAAGACCGCCAATCGTTCCTCAGCTCTTCCCTCGATAAAACAGAACAGGCGGAAACCTATTTGCGTCTGGTTTACGAAACCGCCTCCGCTCTCAAATCGACCGGCTCCATCGACGACCTGATGGAAAAGATTCTCGATTTGATTTTCCAGTGGATCAATCCGGACCGCGGCTGTATTATCCTTTCAGACCCGCACACGCACGAGCTTCAAGTTCGTTGTTTTCGGGTTCGAGAACAGGGTGTCAGCGAGAAGATGGCAATCAGCCGAACAATTCTCGACTACGTTACCAACAAAAACGAGGGCGTTTTATCCAGAAACGCCATGAACGACGCTCGTTTTGAAGCAGCCGCCAGCATTCTCAGCCAAAAGGTCAAAGAAGCAATCTGCGTTCCGCTTGACGGGCGATACGGCGTCGTTGGCGTCATTTATATAGACACCGAAGCCAACGACAGCGCTCTGTATAATCCGTCGCACAAAAACACGTCTCAAATCAAAACAGCCCATTTTGACGAAAGCCACCTCAAAATGATGGTCGCGATCGCTCATCAGGCGGCGATTGCCATTGAAGACATCCGATTCTATTCCGCCATGATTCAGTCTGAACGTCTGGCGGCTATCGGTCAGACGGTTGCAAACCTGTCACACCACATCAAAAACATCCTGCAGGGCGTCAGCGGCGGGAGCTATTTGATTGAATCCGGGCTTAAAACCCACGACGAAAACCTCATCTCCAAAGGCTGGAAAATCGTCGAACGCAACCAGGGGAAAATTTCGTCCCTGGTCATGGACATGCTCACGTTCAGCAAAGAACGAACGGCGGAACCGGAGCTGGACAACATGAACGACGCTGTAGACGAAGTCGTCGAACTGATGAAACCGAGGGCGGAGGAATTCAACATCAATTTAACCTGGGTTCGAAACGAGCAGATTCCCGATTTTTATTTTGACCGGAATCTGATTAACAGGGCGATTTTGAACCTCGTTACAAACGCGATTGACGCCGCTGCGGAACACGTCAGCCAGCTGGTTGCAGACGCGCAGGGCGACGCGGAATCGTTAAAACGCATTCCTCAAGGAGCAGTAACGGTTACGCTTTCCTGGGGAGAAATTCCGACTAACGTTCGCATTTCCGTCTCCGACAACGGCGCGGGCGTTCCCGCCAACCAAATCAACAACATTTTCACGCCTTTTGCCTCTACAAAGGGATCCAAAGGCACCGGGCTGGGCTTGCCGGTCGTGAAAAAAGTCGTTACAGAACACGGCGGAACCGTTACCTGCGTCCCGCTGGAAAAAGGCGGAACCGTTTTCCATATTGACCTGCCATTCCGAAAAGAACTGGACTCGGATGGAACCGAGGATAATGAAGGCAGTAGGCAATAGGCAGTAGGCAGTAGTTGGCGCTACGCGCCACCTCGCACCTCGCAACTCGCAACTAATCAAAATGAAATACGTTATTATCATTCCTGACGGCGCGGCAGACGAACCAATCCCCGCGCTGGGAAATAAAACCATTCTGGAATCCGCCAATATCCCCTGT
>JAZUMX010000693.1:0-6235 GCA_045603865.1 Thermoguttaceae bacterium | reverse complement strand
GTTCCGCGCCGAATCCCGCCAGCGGCCATCGCCAGGTGGAATCGGCGGCGAACGCCAGCACGCGCCCTTTTCCGACTTGCGTAGAAACGAGAATCGGGGCGGGGTCTTTGCCGTCGCTTGTCGCCAAAACGTCGGCGCCCGGCTTGACGTCAAGCCATTTATTCGCGCCGTCCAGAGTGGGAAGCTGTTTCCAGACGCCCAGCGGGTTGGAATCGCGCAGCGCTAAAATCGGGCTGATTTTTCCCTGCCCGGTCAGCGTCAGGCGAATCGGTTTATCGATATGCAAATCCGAGGCGGGCGCGTCGGTCGGGTTTTGACGTTCAAACTTGTCCATGACAACGGGAATAACCGCGTTGAGCGGCGCCAAGGCGTATCCGCCCGGTCCGTAGGCGTTGAACCCGCCCATTAAAAACAGCCCCGTTCCAGCGCGAACCAGCTCTACGATTTTGTTTTGAACGTCTTCCGGAAGAACCGAGGCGTGGACGTCGCCGAGGATAATAACGTCGTACTCGCCCTGTTCGAGCGTTTCAAGCAGCGTTTCTGCGTTGCTTCCCAGCCGATTGATGCGAATCACGTCCGTTTGGGCGTAGGGGGAATCCTCAAACGCGCGGCAGATAAACTTCTGTTCCGGTCGAATCGCGCCTTCAATGTACAGGATTTTCAAGCCCCCGTCGACAACCTGAATAAAGCCGTCCATGGCGTTGTTGGCTTTGTTCTGCTCGTCTGTAACAGCAGGAACGTCAATAGCGACTTTGAACTCGCCGTTGGATTTCGGCTCGTAGACGAACGAGACCGGCAGGACTTGCCCGGACGTCTCGGCTCGGACAACCGTTTGAGCGATTTCTTCCATCTTGCCGGGCGACGTTTCAAACAGAAGCCGAACGGGAATGTCGACGTTTGTCAGCCCGTCAACGCGAATCTGCCCCTCAATTTGAGCGGCGCTTTTCAGGAACACGCGCGGCGGGACGTTCAGGTTTACAATCGAAACGTCTTTAATTTTACTGTTTCCCACCGGCTGACCGAAACACATCGGGAAAATCGGGATTCCCAGCCGTTTGTACGTCTGCGCCGCCGTCTGCGGAAGAGCTGCCAGTTCCTGAGACGCGTTTTGCGCCGGCAGACGCTGCGCGCCATCGGTGAGGAGAAAGACGCCCAAAATTCGCTTGCCCGCCTCCTGACGAATCAGGTCGTCGAGGACTTTTCCCAGCGCAGTCTGCTCGCCCATCGGCTGGTCAGAAAACGCGAGCGTCTTCCCGTCCGGCGATGTAACAGACCGGATTCCGGAATCGAAAGAGTAGAACTTCAAGTCAAGCTCTTTTTTGAGGCTGTTGACCGCGTCCTGATTGGACGTTAGGACGGCTTTCGCCGCGTCGAATCGGGACTGTTTCGCGTCGTTGGCATCTGGAACGCTCATCGAACGGGTTTCGTCCAGAAGCACGATAACCGACGACGCGTCCCGGGCGATTGTCGTTGTAACAGCCGACGGACGAAGCAGAATCCAGAACAACAGCAGAATCGTAACCGCCCGGAGCGAGAAGAGAATCCACTTTTTCGCCCCCGACAGCTTTTTATCGCAAAGCGTCCCCCAGATCAGCAGCCCGAACAATACGGACGCGATTAAAATCGGATACGTCAGAGAACCGCCCAGCGGATAAATATTCATGGATAGAAATAGTATAGCATTTATATCTATAGACGTCAAGGGCGTGAATTGGATAATGAAAGGCGGTAACGAAGCGACCAACGGGAGCGTAGTTACGCAGTTCGCCGAAGGCGAACCGAAACGTTGAGAATCGTGCATACCAAAACGACGAAGCCGAAAACCTTCTCTGGATGGCGGCAGGGGACTGCCGCGAGCCGGACTCAACCATTCCTTTCTGTCGCCCCAGCAATTTTGAACGCGCCCATGACTTGGAATTTATAAAAAGGGGGGGGTGTAAAAGAATGAATTAAAATTAAAATAAGTATATAGGTAAAATGATATAGTATACACTACTTGGCACAAGGAAATAACGCATTTACAGATTTATAAAAGGAGCTTATTAGAATGGAACCAGCAATCCATATTAAAGTAATCCAAATTATTTTAATTCTTTCCATCTGTATGTTGTTTGCTTCTTTTTTTATTTCTATTTTTAAAAGAAAAGATGAGACAGGCGCTAAAGGCGCTTCTACCGGTTTAGGAACCGTTTTAGATATTATATGGCGTTTTGTTTATTTGACTACGCTTATAGTAGGAATTATTATGTTAACCCTGATTTTTATAAGTTCCTTATAACCTTAACATATTATTCGTAAATGTAAATCTTTAATCGAATTGATCGTAGGATTGTTTCTTTGCGAACTTTGCGGACTTTGTGTGAGGTTTTCTTCGGCGGACTTCGTCCGCGACCCGAGGGCGGATTTCGGCTGCGAAAGAGGTTTAACGGCGGGGCGGTAAGGCTTCGGCGGACGAAGACGTCCGCGAACCAGCGGGGCGGAAGGGCTTTCCACGTTCTCAAGATTTTTGGGGGCTTCCGCCGCAAAGCGCTCCCCGCAAAGCGTAATTCCGCATTCCTAATTCCGAATTATTTCGCTCCCTGCTCTTTGAGCCACTGAATCAGTTCGTCATTTCCGCTTTCTTTAGCGCAATCCAGAACGGAAGTTTTGATGGTGTTTTCGTCGTCGATTTCGAATGGATCCTCGCTTCTGTTGTATTTGGCGTTTATATCCGCTCCATGCTCGACCAGATATTTCGCTAGTTCCAAATTGCCTCTGTCAGCAGCTCTGTGCAAGACAGAAACTCCGTCCCCGTCTTTGGCGTTAACGTCTGCGCCATGTTCGACAAGCCATTGAACCAGTTCCAAAGAATCGCTGTAAGCGGCTTTAAGCAGAATAGCATCTCCGTTGTCGGCTTTTGTATGAATATCCAAGCCCTGTTCAACGAGCCATTGAACCAGTTTTAAATTGCCGTTCTCAGCGGCGTACTGCAGAAAAATCCCGTTTCCTTCGTTGACGTCCAATCCCTGCGATGCCAGCCATTGAACCGCTTCCGTACGATTCCATCTGGCGGCGGGATGCAAGACAGACCAGCCGTGATTGTCTTTGGCGTGGAGGTCTGATCCCTGTTTAACAAGCCATTGAATCAGTTCTTTATTCCCGCTGCCAGCGGCGTGATGCAGAACGGAACTGCCGTCATTGTCTTTCGAGTTGACGTCCAATCCCTGTTCAACGAGATATTGAACTACGTCCAAAGAACCTCTTTCGGCAGCATAATGAAGAGCCGTAGCTCCAAAGCGGCTGGTTTTTACGTTGACGTCCGCGCCATGCTCGACCAGATACCGAACAATTTTCAAAGAGCTCTTTTTTATAGCGGCACAATGCAATACGGAAAAATCGCCCTTTTGCTTGGCGTTGACGTTTGCGCCGTGCTCGACCAGCCATCGAACCAGTTCAAAAGAATTGCTTTCGACGGCGCAGTGCAGCGCTGTATACCCATAAAACCATTTTTGAGCATGAATGTCAGCGCCGTGATCCGACAGATACTCAACCAGTTCCAGGTCGCCTTTTTGGGCGGCGTAAAACAAGACCGGATCTTCGTTAAATTCCGCGCCATGTTTAACCAGCCATCGAACGACTTCATGTCTGTCTTTATCTGCTGCGAGGTATAAAACAGACCAATGCGAGTTATCTTTCGCGTTAATGTCTGCGCCCTGTTCAACGAGCCATTGAACCAGTTTTGCATTGCCGCCATGAGCGGCGTAATGCAGACAAACGCGTCCGTGGACGTCTTTAGCGTTAATGTCCGCTCCCAATTTAACAAGCGTTTTTACTCGTTCCAGATCGCCTAACAGCGCAGCATAATGCAGAACGTTGGAGCCAGCATAGTTTCCGGATTCACATGTATACGAGAAGTCAAATTTTCCGCTTTGAAACATCTGCTCAAAACGTTCTCTGCAATCGCTGGCGATAAGCCTCTTCGCCAGCGACTGATTATCAGACTTCTCCGCTGCATAACAGACGAAAGCTGCGCCAGCCAGGAAAACAACGAGAACGCTCAACAGGGATTTTCGATAGTTCATAATGAAAACAGCGGAAAATAGAGAACTCAAATTCAAATCTCTATAAGTAAGACGTCTGACGCCGAGCGATTTGAGGGGAAACGGCGGGACAGAGACGCTTTGACGGCTGATACAGCCGCCATAGAAGATAATAAAACGCGAGCTGTCGCTCGCTAAAAAGACAGGATAGCTGGATGTTGAATCGAGTCCTTCAAGTTATTCCGCATTTTTCCAAATGTTTTGGCGTCCAATCTCCGCCGCTTTGTTTCAAAATCGTATTACCTTGCGGTCTGTTTTTTGAGCCAACGATAAAGTCTGTTATTTCCGCCTTCTTTAGCGTAACATAAGACATTAGCGCCCTTCCAATCTGTTGCTCTGACGTTGGCGCCATGCTCAACCAGAAATTGAACCATTATCAAATCGCCGCATTGGGCGGCTAAGTGCAATGCAGCAGCTCCGTCAGAGTCTTTCGCGTTGACGTCAGCGCCATGTTCCAATAACAGTTCAACCCGTTCCAAATCGCCATCCAAGACGGCTGAATGCAAGACCGTCCACCCATGAAAGCCTTTGGCGTTGACGTCTGTTCCATGCTCAAGCAGCCATTGAACCAGATCCACATCGTCAGCTCTATGCAAGACAGTACACCCATTCTCGTCTTTAGCGATGACGTCTGCGCCGTGTTCGACCAGATATTGAACCAGTTCCAAAGAATCAGCGCCAGCCGCGAAATGCAAGACAGAAGCCCCGGTCCTGTCTTTGGCGTTGACGTCTGCGCCATGTTCGACCAAATATTGCGCCAGTTCCAAATTGCCGCTGTCAGCAGCTCGGTGCAAGGCAGAAGCTCCTTTCCCATCTTTGACGTTAATATCTGCGCCCTGTTCGACCAGCCATCGAACCAGTTCTAAAGAATCGCTGTCAGCGGATCTGAGCAGAATAATATCTCCGTTGTCAGCTTTTGTGTGAATGTCCAACCCCTGTTCAACGAGCCATTGAACCAATTCCAAAGAGCCGCTGCTGGCGGCTTCATGAAGAATCGTAAGCCCAGAATCGTCTTTTGCGTTAATGTCTAATCCCTGTTGAATTAGCCATTGAACCAGCTTGAGATTCCCGCTTTGAGCAGCATAACTCAAGACGGTCTTTTCAATTTTGTTTTTAGCTTTAATCCCCATTCCGAGGTCAAAAAGATACTGAACCAGTTCCAGATTGCCGTCTTGGGCTGCATAATAAATAACCGTGTTATGCCATAAGTCTTTTGAGTTGAAGTCCGCGCCCTGTTTAACCAGCCAGTCAACCAGTTTCAGATTGTCGCTTTTAACAGCGAAATACAAAACCGACTGACTCCATCTGTTTTTTGTATTGACGCTTAATCCCTTTTCGACCAGCCATTGAACCAGTTCTAAATTCCCGCTTTTGGCGGCGTAATGCAAGACTGTCCAGTTATACGCATCTATTGCGTTAACGTTAAGTCCCTGATCAACCAGCCATTGAACCAACTTGAGATTCCCACTTTCGGCGGCACAATGCAAAACCGTTTTTCTCCATTTATTTTCTACATAAACGTCCAGTCCCAAATCTGTCAAGAGTTTAACGAGTTCCAGATTCCCGCTTTGGGCTGCGTAAAGGAGGACAGGAGTCCCATTCCCGTCTGCTTCGTCGATGTCTGAGTCGTGTTTCAGAAGCGTTTTAACGCGTTCCAGATCACCCTGTTGGACAGTGTAATGAAGAACGTTGGCGCCGTAAACATATTTTGATTTAGAAGTATAGGAAAAGTCAAATATTCCTTCCTGGAACATCTTTTCAAAACGTTCGACGTCTTTTTTATTAAAATCCATGGCTTTATATCTGGGGGTTGGAATTGATAATTAAACAATTGAATTATAACGTATAAGATGATTTAATTCAAGAGTGGGAGAGAAAAATATTTCTTTGTGTACTTTGCGAGAGGGAATTCTTCGGCGGCTGACACAGCCGCGAACCAGCGGGGCGGTGAGATTTCCGCGTTCTCAAGATTTTGGGATGCTTCCGCCGCAAAGCGCTCCCCGCAATGTGCCAATTCCGCATTCCTAATTCCGAATTACTTCGCTCCCTGCTTTTCGAGCCACTGAATCAGTTCTTTATTGCCGCTTTCTTTGGCGCAATCCAGAACGGAAGTTTCGATTGTGTTTTCGTCGTCGATTTTGAATGGGGTCTTGCTT
>JAZUMX010000692.1:0-7584 GCA_045603865.1 Thermoguttaceae bacterium | reverse complement strand
TCATGTTCAGCCGATTTTCCAAAATTGACCGCGTTGGCATTGTCGGCGCATCCGAACTCCAAAAATGGATGGCGTTTATCGCCAAGCCGTTTACCATGGCGGAAGTCAAGTATTTCACAACGGAAGAAGAAGCTGAAGCGCGGAAATGGGTTTCTGACGCCGCTACAAAGTACGCCGTCAATGACGAAAAGAAAAAAGACGAAAGTCCGGAAGATCCGAGCAGCGAACATGAAATCGTCGAAGTCGAGGAAAAGGAAGAGGAAGTCGTGGGAGTTTGATCATTCCGGAATTCGGATCAAAGACGCTTTCGCGCCCTCTTTACAATTCTGCATGGGGTCGTATAATAGAAAATAGCTCCTGGTCGCTAGCTTCCCATCCATCAGCCAGGAGCTAAAAGCTAGCAGCTAATAGCTAATTTTCCTAACTCCTAACCAACCAATTCGCTCCTATGCGTCGTTCCCTGGGTCTTCCCATTACCATGGCGGTTATCATGATCGTTCTGGTAATCCTTTTGATTGTTGGCTGGACGATTGCCACTATTTGGGCGGCGACGTCCGAACCGAAAACGCCGACGTTTTTCTGGGCTCTGCTGCCAATTGGCGCCCTTTCGCTGACTGTTATTCTGGCAGGCGTTATCGTTTATCTCGTTCTGTCGGTTAAGCTGATCAACCTCAACCAGCGGCAGTCCAATTTTATAGACGCCGTAACGCACGAGTTGAAATCCCCGCTGGCGTCTTTGAAATTGCAGGTTCAGACGCTCGAGCGGCTCAACATTCCCGAAGAAAAACGCAAATTAATGTATCAGGCGATGAGAAACGACGTCGACCGGCTGGAGACGCTTATCAATCAGGTTTTGATGGTCAGCGTTTTGAAATCCAAACCGGACAAGAAGGCGGCTGAAACGACAGCCCGCCTGGCTGACATTCTGGAAAACGCCGTTCACAACTCCTGTATGCGTCACAAAGTTGGGAAAGACTGCGTTTCCATAAACGCTTGCGACGTTAATATAGTTCAAAAACGTTTTTCGATTGAACTGGTTCTTCAAAACATCATCGACAACGCCATTAAGTACGCCGCGCACGATTCGCCGCAGGTAACCATTCACTGTCGAAAAACCAGTTCAGGACGTCTGGCGGTTCGAGTTTGGGACAACGGACCGGGAATCCCTGTTTCCCAAAGAAAAAAGATTTTTCTCCGTTTTTACAGAATCGGGAACGAACTGGAACGCAAAAGGACGGGAACGGGATTGGGACTGTACATCGTCAAGATGCTGGTTCGGCAGATTCGCGGGAAACTGTATATTCGCGATTGCAAATCCGGAGGAGTTGCCTTTGTTCTCGTCCTCCCGCCCAATGTTACAACAAAAAATGAAAGACGGTAATGAAGATGCGTTTAGGCTAACCACGGGTGAAAACCCGTGGGGGGTGAGCGATTCCAGTTTTAACTTCTCGACCCCCACTTGTTCCGCGTTCGAGAACGCCGGAATCTAGTAATAATACTTCAAACCTGGAAATGGTTTGACCGGATCCCACGGGGTTTCAAGAAACTCTTGCCACATTGCAGCCGTTGTGTATTGAGGAAGGCGTTGATTTTTTCTGAGTTCATTGAATTGACCAAACAAACATAGCGCTTGTTCTTTATATGGATTAGCAATTTCCTCTCTACCTGTCAGACAAAAACTGTAATACGCCTGAGCGGCGACTGTTACACGAAGATAGATCAATAGCAGGGAGCTTTGTTCATTGGCAGGAATAACAAGCGCTTCGTCAAAAAGTCGTTTTGCTTCAGCGATGATCTTGTCGTCAATATTCTTTTGCGCCAATATGACGGCGGCTATGTACTTTTTGTCCAGAGACGCTATCCAGGAATCATCCTGATCAATTGATTTAAGAACAGAATCTTTTAGTTTATTATCAAAATATTCGGGAGGGGATTTTTTGTCAAGCGTATATCTGTAAGCCGCCAACGCTCGTTGTTTATACAGAAAGATGCGATTGCTTTTTCTGTCTTTTTCATTCATTTCTTTCAGGAAATTCAAAGCGTCGTTATACTTATCATTTTCTTCCTTTGACCCCGGTTTAAACAACGCATAATACAAATGAATGTAATTATAGCATTTAGCCAGTTTTTTCAGCCTGTCGGCATCGTCATTTTCTTTAAGTTTTAATGCATACTTAAAATAAGAATCCGTTGCGAATTGAACAGCTTTTTCTGAACTAAACGAGGCGTCCCCAATTACAGATCCAAACATATGCGCCTGAGCCAATGTGAAAAGAAATGACATCCACAGATCATATTTGTCAATAAATTTTTCATTAAGAGTTTTTTCGATACACTCTGCGGTCTTGTGGATTTCTTCAAGTCGTTCTGAATCCTGATAAATTACAATTTTATCAATCATCAAATCGATGAGCTTGTCTTCATGATTAAATTCTTTTGCAAACTCTTCCGCCTGTTTGTTATAATATTCAGCATTATATGCGTCGCCATAGTTATTGTAGCAGAAAGACAACAGTATCAATGTTTCAAGATATTTTTGCGGATAATGAACTCTGTTAATATGCGATTCAAAATTCTTTAAAATGCTGATAATCAAATCCCAATTTACTTTTTCATAGTTTGTTACGGTTCTGTATAAATCCTGCAAATGGTTATCGGCATTTGTATAATAGTTGGCAAGGTATCCTTTGGCGGCAACCTGATCGCGGCATTCAGAAATTATTTCATTGATATTTAGCGTTTGCGAGATACGATATAACGAGTCCGATTTCTGATGACGAGGATTCCCGCTCAAGATCTTCTCTTCCGGACAAAACAGAATGAATTTTGAAAAATGATTTTTCAGATACGCATACTTATGCTCAATCTTAACAGGTTCCAGAAAGCCATAACTATTGACTTTTCCAGTTGCATAAACGGCAAATTTATCAAAATCAAAGAGAGCCTCTTTCCTCCAAATAGCCATGCATACCGGAAAATGCAAGCTGTCACCTCCAATCGAAGCTATACTATCGGAATTGATAATTGTAAAGAATTCATTAAAATCCTTGAGTGAAAATAACAGCTGAATATTATACTTTACAGATCGATTTAAAAAGTTGTACAATTCATCAACTGATTTGGACCAATTCCTGATTTCTTCACCGTCTTGATCGCAGACTCGCGGTTTTAATTGATCAGTTTCCTGAAGCGTAAAAGGAATGACGCCTCCCCAATTTATATCTGCGATTTCAACGGGAATAAAGCCATCGCATTTGTTAATCCAGTCAAACCTTTGAAAATAGCAATCTATAGTTTGACGGTCGAAATCGGTAAAATCCTGATTGGATTTATCCTCAAGGATATAAGACAGATTCCCGAGAGAATCCTGAACCAGGGCGTAATCTATTGTTTTTAATAAATACTCAGAAACATGGAACTTTAAAACCTGTCTGATTCTTTGAATATTCTCAGATTCGTTTTCCACGCCTGGGATGTACAGACAGGAATATCGATACAGCAGCTCGGCTATAAGCCGAAACAAAAGCTTATTGCCGTACCTTCGACTGTTCCTCGGTTCTCCATGGCGGCACAATTCAACATTATCCAGGAACTGCAAGATTCGAGGATTGCGTTCAACAAGTTCATACTTTTTCTTGTCGCACAGGTTTATCATGGCGTCTAGTCATTTATCTCAGACAATCGATGAATAACGCCGTTGGCGTCAATTATCATAATCTTCAAGTCAGGATTACTATCAATTTTAAATACTGCAAAACCGTCCTCTATTACGGCAAGCCAGTTGCCTTTTAAATCGCATATCGTCCAACCGTCAAGCTCTGATGAATAGTCAGAATCGGCGTCGCGTCCACAAACGGAGATTTTTACAAGCTTCTCCGACTCTGACAGAAGAACGATGACAAACAATCGGCTGTTTGTCCCTTCAACGTTATAATTCTTTTTAACGTCTTCAACGTCTGCAGCAGCAATACGATAAGAATCATGAAGCGAATTGACCAATTGGACGGCGAATTCATGCCAGGCGGCGCTGATAACCGGAAAAGGATTGGGGATTTCAGCCTGTCTGCCCAGCGGCATGGTAATTTTTAAGGGCAAGTCGTTTTGCTTTTTACAATCAAGACTCGGAAAGAGCGTGTAATCCAGCGTCCAGCGAAGCGGATTCTCCCGGTTTTGAATGGCAAAGACCCGACCTTGTGAAAAGACGATGTCGCTTGCAAGATAATTCTTGTCTTTGTACGTCAAGTACGCCTCGAACGTTTTCTTGTCAGCGGAATTATCTGTTACTTTTAAATGCAATTTATAACGATCCGTTACAACGGTCCACTCGTTTTTTTGAAATGTCGGCTTGAATTCGGTTCGTTTAAACGGAATTGCAGCCGCTTCAATTTCAAGAAGGATTGGAGGATGAGGTCTTAGTACTGCGGAAATGGCGTCTTCTGTTTGAATTGGAAATATTTTTCGATATCTCCGCAGGAACTTAATTGTTTTGATTGATATGTCCGAAAAAGAGCTTTTGTTTACCGTATCGTCAAGATAATCGTGAAGCGCGCCCGAGAACGGAAATGACGTATACTTGAAAAAACAGTACAAGTCCTGCAATTCAGAAATTGTAACTCCCAGTTCTTTGTCTGACAAATCCTCAAGTTCAAGGTTGATTTGACGAATTCTCTCGGTAAACAAGCCGTCAACGCTATTGCTGAACGATTGATTGGAAAGCAAAGCGTCTGCTTTTGCAACATATTCACATTTGCCCAAAGACGCCAAACGACCTGCAAACATACAGAAGGACATTAATTCGTACTCGTCTGATATTTCGCTTTGCAATTTATCCAGATATTCACAATACCATTGGAGCGATTCTTTCCGTACTTCCTGTAATGACTTTTTCATAATAAACGCCTTTACTATCGATGTTTTATTATCGATGATCTGCAATGAGTTTGCAATTGGGGTGAATGGGCGAACTTTGCATCATCTTCATCTTTATATAACTATTAAAATTACTTCCCTTTAATACGAGTTTTGTCAAACGGTATGCAGTGTTTAGTTTGTATGATAATGCAATCTTACCGGGATGAGCTGTATTTGATTCTTTGAACGATGCGCTCAAAATAATTATCAATCTCTTTTTGGGATCAAAAACATGAATGTACTGTTTGATAATATCTACAATAATAACATGGGAGGCAAATTTGGGCGATTTATCAATAAAATGCGTGTGATTCTTTCCCTCCTTACACGCATGCAATACAATGCTGGAGATTAGCTTTTCATACTTGTTGGCAATGAGTTGAAAATCTTTTGAATTCACAGGATATCGGCTGTTTTCTGCGCTTTGCCTAACTCGTAAGATTATTTCAGGATCAATTAAATTTTTCCATTTTTCTTTTCGATTCAATACGTGTTTGACGACATGCTCATTCAGCAAATATTTGGATCGAAAATGCAAACGATGGGAATCGGGTTCGATTGGAGTATAGGTTTCCATTGATTTTCAAATAACTTATTGGGTTAAATCGGGTAACAGTGATACGGTTCAAAATATTTTTATGAATCAAGCAAATTCCGGATTTTAGCTGTTTTCTTGCGAAACCAGTTTTCCTCAATCCATAACAGATAATCGGCTTTATATTTTGCTTGATAGTTTTTACCATAAAGAAGTTTAAGACAATCCGAATCATTTATTGGAGCAAAACAGCGTTTCATAACCTCCCATATAAAATCGTCGGAATTGACATCGTCACGGTCGTTTTGAGGCGAAAATTTTTCATACCTTCTGGATGACTTATGACATTCAAGCATTGTCTTTTCAGGAGATTCGCCAGGTTTATTATCTTCCAATCTTACAAATGTCTCATCAATTGCCCTTCCCAATCCATCGTCATCATATTCAAATGGTTCATGACAATGAAACCAGCCGACTTCATCTTGTTCATATTGGCTTTCGTCTTCAACATACGCCTCGCAGCCTGTAATCTGCGGATAGAGTTGAAACGCTCCCATAAGATGATTTTTGTTAATCCTTGGAAGCTTATTAGTCGATGGGCGCGGCGTCTTAATTTGATCATCCAGAAACTCGAACAAGAGTGGATTTAATGATTCAATCTTCTTCGCCATACATTCCTCTGGACTTTCCTCATCACAATACAAGTCTGATACGGAATCTAAAAATTCGATTGTTTCTCCATCCTCTGAAATAATACTGCGTGATGAGGAGCATATTTCTCTATTATTAATATACTTATTCCAAAAAGAATTAAAGCGAAGAATTATCATCCCCGAATTTGTTAAATAATTGATAAACGGAGGAACGTCAGGATTGCAGCTCTTTAGGGGATCGTAATCATCATCAACAATTTCTGGCTGTCCATTTTTATCCATACCGTATTTACATGCGATATCGCCTGCAAAATCCATAACGAAAGTTTTTATTATATCCTGGGCGTCCTTTCTGGCAGAGACATAGCCATAACAACACTTGGATGCTTTACGGTATAAATAATAATTCTCAATGTTTGTACCCGGTCCAATAAGGAACGTGATCAATTTGTCATATTCATTTCTCCAGCCCGGGAGTCGATTGATGATTTTTAATCCGTCAATATCAGGAATCTCGTTAGAGGAATTATTATTGCTCATGGCATCTCGTTATACAATCAAAGCGAAGCAATTGTTTAATCCAAACTCAAAAACATAATTAGCGTTGTCGCTATGTTTCAATAGCTCAAAACACTCGAATTCGCCATCTCTTTTTACGATTTTGATTAACCAAATTAAAATCCGGTTGATTTTTAATAAGGTTATTATACCATATTACGGAAATAATTGAAACCGTTTTCCACAATTAAATAAATATTATTATTTATCAAATATGTCTGTTATATTTAACATCGCTTCTTATGCCAAGGTTATTCATTGTAATTTCTCCTTAGTTATCACCTCAATACTATTTAAGATATATTATTTATTAATCTGTATTCTCATTTTTTTATTATATGTTATTTATAGTACGATTTTCAATACGCAGTTATTACAAAAATAATAAAAAATATTGGGAATTCGAAACGATTATTTATATGAAAACTATAAAAACCAAACGCCGCAGCGATTCGCGTCAGCTTTTCAAAACTTAAGCTAACGTAAACCACCGCGGCGTTTTTGTTATCAGAATATCAGTCTACAGTTTTTTCAGATAGATGTTTTTGAACTGAACGGTCATCGGCGGACCGGGGTGAATCTGCATTCCGAACGTACCGGATTTGAACTGGGACGGGTCTTCTTCAATCGTCTGGCTCATCATGACGCCGTTGATGTAATGCGTCATGACGTTGCCCTTGACGACGATTCGATACGTGTTCCAGTCTTCAAAGTTGATCTTTTTCGCCAGGTCGGCTGACGTCGCGAACTGTTCCAACACGACGGCTTTTCTGTCGGTTCCGATCTTGCATTTCTGACCGCGACCGGTGAGGATTCCGCCGATTTCTTCCCCGTACATGATGCCGGTGTAGTTGTTGCGGGAGTCCATGTCAGCCTGATAACCCATCAAGCCCCACTGACGGCGGGCGTCTTTGGCGGCGCGGTACA
>JAZUMX010000691.1:0-1551 GCA_045603865.1 Thermoguttaceae bacterium | reverse complement strand
CCCTGACCGGTAAGGAGAACCTTCCAAAGCGGGCGGCAGGACGGACCTTCTTCCCATTTTCCTTCAGAAATCGTTTCCAATGCAATGTTTTTCATCGTCCAGTCAAACAGAGCGGTAACTCGTGACAAATCGTCAGCCGACGTTCCCTGCGCCCATTCCGAGGCGTCGCGAAGCCAAATCGATTCCTGCAAATAATTGATGTCCGATTCCGGAAACGCCAATTCCTCCAAAGCGAAGTCGCCGGCAATGCCTTCCAGCCAGGAGGAAATATAGTCCAGCAGTCCAAGCGTTTCGTCAGAAGAAATATTGACAAAGAATTTGAGACCGTCTTTGGCAAGTGCGTTAATATATTTGGCGAAAGCGTCAAACGCTTCTACGTTCATGGAATCGAAATCAGGAGCGGATTCGTCCGCCAAAAACAGACGAATTTTAGGCAGATATTCCAGGAGCTTTTTGACGCTGTCAGGCGTTTGGTATTTTTCCAGCTCCGCGTTAATCTTGTCTCCCTCTTCCTGAATCTTCGCGATTTTGTCCAGCGTCTTCTGGTCAGTCGCGCCCGCTTGCTGATTCTGAATCAGAACGTTTAATTCCTGCTGCAACTGGACCAGTCGATAGCATTTGTCGTACGTCTGAGAGACGTCCTGACGAGCAAACTGAACCTGTTGAGCGACTTTACTAATAAACGGCAGATTTTTCTGAACGTTCTTTTGCCAGTCCGGCGTCATGGGGTCAGGAGTCCAGTCCTTGAGTTCAGGAGTCGTTTTAATCCATTCATTTAACCGTCCTGTTACACGATCGCCGCTTTCCCCGCTGGAATCCAGTTCCAGACGGTTGAGCGCTTCAATAGCGCTGTCAAACAGACGCTCCGTTTTGCGCTGGTCAGTCGATTCCGCCGAATTCGTCGCCGATTCAAAATCGGACGTATCGACGCTCGTTCCCGGACAGCCGCACAAAAAGAGGCTGACTAACGATAAACCGCAAACTGTAACAATATGATTAATACTCATGGATTCGTTCCTGAAATGTTTATGTAACTAAATATCAACGCTACCAGCGCGACTGCTCCGTTGCCTTGCGGACAGCGTCTTTCATGACATCCACTGGGGCGGGCTGATTGAGGAAAAGCTGATACTGCAATTCCGCCTGATGGGCGAACATGTCCAGGCCGGACGCGGTTTTCCAGTTCTTCTTTCGAGCGGATTTCAAAAACAGGGTGTCTTCCGGATTGTAAACGCAGTCGAAAGCGCCCAACGGTTTTGAGGTGGAAAACGCGTTCATCTTTTCCGGGTCAAAGGGGGAGACGTTCGACTTGGGATACATTCCCACCGGCGTGCAGTTGACAATCAGGTCGTAATCGACTTCTGCCCGTTTATCCCATGCAACACCCTTGCCCCCCAGCTTTGCAGCGAGTTCTTCAGCGCGTGGAGCGTCGATGTCGGTAATAACCAGATCGGAGCCGCGCAAGCGCAGACCGGTTGCGACCGCTTTGGCGACGCCGCCTGCGCCCAAAATCAAAGAGACTTTGCCCGCCATGGGCTGTTCTTTGCATTT
>JAZUMX010000690.1:0-5984 GCA_045603865.1 Thermoguttaceae bacterium | reverse complement strand
CATAGGCGACGGTTGACCATCGAGTTCAAACGTAACGTCGCGTCCAATGGTTGCGCGGTTGCCTTCGCTGTCGCGCGGGGTAAGCAGATGATACGCGCCGCTGCTGATTGCCAGCGTCTGATACGTATCTTCCGCGTCGCCGTAGTCATAGAAGTATTGAGACATCATAACCTGATAATCTTCTACTTCGCCGCGAGTGGCAGTCGCGCCGCCGAAGCCGATAGCTCCCAGATCGCGTCCGGAGGAGTCGGCAGTTCCAACGTCCGTCAGTTTGTCCGCGCTGAAACGAACGCGGGCAGCGGTCATGTAGTTGCCGTCCAGAAGCGGAATCTGGTAATCTGTTACAATTTCCGTCTGAGTGGTTCCGGAAATGGCGTAGTCGCTCAAGACGCATTCGCCAGTCTCGAAGATGCCGTTGGCGTTAACGTCAAGCCAAACGTACAGGTAACCAGTTCCAAGCGTGTTGGCGGTATTGACCGTTAGTCGGACGTATTCGCCGGACGTTAACGATTCTTCATCGATCACAACGCCCTGTTCGTCGTTGATAATATCGCCGTTGGGATCAAGCTTGCCGTACAGGTCGTCGCCGGTAGCGTTCTGTGAATAATGCTGAGTGATTTCAGCGTCAACGCCGGCGGAAACGCCGTCTTCTTCCGTACCGAGGTAAATGTAGTCGCCAGCTTCATTATCAACGATATGCGATGCAGAGCCGTAGGTCGCTGCAGCTTCGCGGTAATCGAAGTAACCGTCGACCAGGTAAACCTTGTAAACATCAACTTCGCCGCCCAGTACAACCGGATTAACGATGAAATTGCCATCCGCGTCTCGAGAGCCGGCAAACCACTGGGTGAAGTCAGCTCCGCTGGCTGCCGCTTCGGTAATCGTTTCAACCGTGAACAGTCTGGCGCGGAGGAACGTTTCGTCTGCGCCGCCTGCCAAAACAGACGCCGAAACGTTGAATTCGTTTTCGCCAACGTAGACTTCCTGCATTGTGAAGAAGTCGCCAGCGGTGTTCCAGTAACCGTCGCCATTGACGTCAATCCACATGCAGACGTAACCGGCAACGGTTGTTGCAGCGTCTTCTTCTGCGATGGCGTCGTTGCGAACCGTAACGAGGATGGTATTGTCTTCCTTGCGGCTGAGCATGGCGTCCTTGAACTTGAATTCAGCGCCGTCGTCGTCTGCTGACGCGGTAGCGTCTTTATTGACAACCGCGTCCGCTGTCGCCATGACGGATTGACCAAGGCTGAAGCCCGGGATAATCACATGAGCAGGACCGTCGTTCGCCAGGAACGTCTGATAGTTGTAATCAGAGAAAGCTGGCTTGTCGGGAGCGTCGCCGAAGTTCATGCCGGAGAGCGAAATGTTGAATATCGTTCTGCCAACCTGAGTTCCGGACGTGCGGTTGGGCTGAAGTTCGTTGCCCGCAAGGACGTAAACGCAGAACGGGCTGGCTGGATTGCAATCGCCTTCAATCTGATACGTATATCCCAAAGCCCAGGCGCCTGTAACAGGAATCAAAGTAATTCTGTCAAGCCTGGCGTTGTAACGGTACAGATAATCGTAGGTCAGTTCCAGTTTTTCAACGTACGGCGAGCCGTCTTCGTAAGCCGCCTTGGCGTCAATGAACGCTCCGTTCTCGTCAGTTGCGTATCCGTTAAGAATGCGATAAATCGTGAACGAGTTTTCTGTAACCGTATCGTCGTCAATTCCAACGCCTTCATCGGTGAAGTCGAGGATGAAGTTGGCAAGCGAAACGCCTGTCAGAATGACGTCGTTGCGATTCATGTCGGAATCGTCCGTCAGTTTGTCTGAAGGAGTCGTATCGTAAAGGTCAACCGGATTGATAAGCGAAACAATCGGACCGACCCAGTCAATACGCTCGACAGCGCCGCGATCTTTGTAGACGTTGGAACCAACGCCGGAAGAACCCTGAACGTTGGGATCGTCCGCACGAAGCTGACCGTAGATGTCGGTATCCGGCGCCATGATCGGAGACGTGCTGATTCCCAATCGGCTGTACAGTTTGTCCATTTCAGCGCGCTGCGCCAAAACGTTGGTAGACGAATCGATAATTCGCGAGTTGTCTTCCGGATAGAAGTTCAGTTTATCCGGGTTAACAAACAGCGGTTCGCCAGCGCGAAGCAGAATTGCATTCGATCCGATAGCCGCGCCGCCAGAGGTGTTCACGTTGTTGGAATAGTAAGCGTTGTAACCGCTGACAATCGAGCTGCTGGCTGTGCCGTCCATGGAAATGCCGGCGCCGCAGTTTGCGACAACGTTGTTCAAAACGGTTGCCGTCGCGTTGCTTCCAACCAAAATACCGGTGTCGCCGTCTTTAACGCCCCAAATCGTGTTGTTGACAATTCGTCCGTACGGAACCGTGCCGATAATTTCCTCGGAGTTGGAGTTGCCGGCAAAGTAAATGCCGCCGGCTTCATTAAACGCCAGGATGTTATTGTAGGAAACGGTTGACGGAACCCAACGTTCATCGTTAATCGTGGAGAACGGAACGATAAAGCCGGGGAAGATGGCGTCAGGCGCGTCGCCATTGACGGTAACGTCAGTAGCGGGAACCTGAATGTTGATCGTATAGGAACCCAAACTGGCGTAGTCAGAGTAATTTCCTGTCGAACCCGAGGTGATGGAGTCTCCAGTTGTCGGCTGACTGCTTCCAGTGCCTTCAACGCTCAAGCGGAAGATGGCAACGCCGTCTTCAAACAGACCCGCCTGAGAAACAACCAGCTGATCCAGATGGATGATGTATTTCAAACCGGATTCCTGGATAATAGTCGGGTCGGTAATCTCGCCGCCGTTAGCGTTGTAAAGACGAACGCCGGCGTCGAGGTTGGTAATCATGTCAATGCCGCCGATGGTAACCGTCTGAGTGCAATCTTCGGAGACCGTGAACTCGAACCAGTCAATGTCGTCCTTGGTGGTAATAATGCCAGCTGCAATCTCGCCGGAAGTTGCCTGAACGATTTCGCCAATATTGGTAGCGTTGCCCGGTCCGGTGCCGGGATCCTCCCGACGAACGCCAGATGTGCTGGTCGCTTCCGGATCGGTTCTCTGCAGACCGATAATGACGTCGGTAATCTTTTTGACGTCGTCTTCTTTATTGGTAGCTCCGGCATACTCGCCCTTGCTCCACTGAGTCAGAACCTGAGAATAGCCAACGCCCATAATCGGGGCCCAGCCGTTCGCGCCGCCGTAGTATTCGTTAGTCGGATCGCCGTCGTGGCTCAAACCAAATGTGTGACCGATTTCGTGCGAAGCCGCTTCAGCAATGCTCTTTGCGCTTCCCAAATTGTCAGCAAAGACGTAAGCCGGAGTGTCGCTGTCCCAGGCGAACGAGCCAAGGAACGCAACGCCGCCAGCAGACTGACCGTACCAGTCTGACCACGAACCGCCAATGCAGACGCGGAGAACGCCAGCCTCAGCGCAGGAATCGTCTTCCGGTTCAACCGTTGTAACGTTGACGTCCCACGGCATGAAGTCTTCAGCAACGCGCTGCCAGACTTCGTAAATCAAGTCGTAATTGGAATCGTAAGTCGGCGTAACGACTTCCGCGCCGCCGTTCCACGACGTGCCAACTGCAGTGTGACCGGTGAAGTCCAGATAAATCTTGTACTTGGAATCCGGTTTGCTTTCCAGCTGGAACACTTCGCCCTGATGTCCGGAACCGTCAACTACTTTGTTGCCGGCAGAGTAAATGCCGTAGCCGGAGCTGTACGCAACGAGGTTGTTGCTCAGAACAATCTGACCCTGACCCGTTGTAACGTTAGCGTCGCCATGAACCAGGGTCTTGTCGTTAGCCTGATTCTGACCGTTAACGAATTCCTGATATGTCGCGGTTTCAGCGCCATAGTTGATGTAAGACAGAGCTTTCAAGCCGGTGTAGCCTTCAATCTTGCCAGTCATCTCGTTAATAATCGCATCGCCGCAATCGGAATCGACATCTGTGATGCCCTTGATCCAGGTCGCGCCGTACAAATCGACGTGGTTGCTGCCGTTCGAGTGTTTGGCTCTTACCGAGAATGCGCGATACGTCGGATCGTTAATCGTGTACAGATACTGGGTGTTGACGGCTGTTGCAATCACTTCTGCCATATCGTACGAACTGTAGCTGGAATGATACTGGACGTAGAAATCAGACTCGCGAACGGTTTCCTGAGCAACGTTGTAATCCCACCATTCTTCAAAGTCGGCAAACGCGCCAGACGTGATTTCGGTATTTACAATGTCCATGTTGACCATGACAAAGCGCTGTTCGCTGTTGCCGTCGCCAATGCTGAACGTTTGCAGATGGTTGATCGCCCCGCCTTCGGGTGAAACCATCGTCAAACCGCCGTCGAGCCGGTCAGTGGCGCGGAACGTTCGCGTCAAAGACAATGTTTCAGAATCAACGTCGTAAACGCCATAATCAGTTGCAGTTCGGATATTGAGCAGATAGTATCCGGAAGTCGGTCCGGACGGAGTTCCAGAATTGAGCGTCGTATTGGCGGCAACGTTGGTGTACATCGTTCCGCGTCCTCCGAGCGAAATGCAGAAGTTGTCTACATACACGCCTTCGTACGCATTATCCTGTCCCTGATGCTTCCTCAGACCGTTATCCTGATGAGTTTCATATCCGCCAATTTCACCCTGAAGCCATCGATAGCTGGCGCGAACGCGAGCGTCGCCCCACTGCATGCTGGCAGCAGACAGGAAGCCCGGAGACGTGATAACATGATTAATCACGTGAAGCTGATCGTTAAATCCGGTGTCCTCGCCGTTGTTATCTACAGAGCCGTTGATCTTGACTACCGTCCAGAGATCGTCTACCTTGGTTGAATAAGATCTATCCGGCTCGTCAATCGTTTCAGACGATGCAAACGCTTCTTCCAAAGCTTCTGCGATTGCGTTTGAAACCTCATGCGACGTCATGGAGTATTCAACGTCAATGGTATGCTCTCCCGCGACGTCGTTGCCGCGTGAAGAAGAGGTTGCCATGCCAGCGCCAATGGTAACGCCAGACGCGCAGCGAACGATCATGCTGTTTTCGCAAATGTAGGCGGAAACGCCGCCGCGGCCGGAAACTTCCGAAACAGCCGTGGCAACGTCGTAGATCGACGCAACTTCAAATTGTTCCGGTTCGTCTTCGCCGGCAGTCAGAGCTTCAACGAAGTAACCTGTTTTACTTTGCTGACTGGGAACAACCGTATATTCAACCTCTTGACCGTAAATGTCTGTAATGGAGAAGGGTCTGTTAATCAAAGAAGTAAAGTTGGTTCCTTCCGGATTATCAGCTCGGGATCCGCCGTTATTGACAACAGCCGTATTGATGGTTGAGAACTCAATCGTATCCGTTCCAACAACAACCAGCAGGTCGTCGCCGCTGGCGGAGAACGTTAATCCCTTGTTCAAACCGACAATGTCTCTGGCGGCGGTGGACTTGTGACCAGGCGTCAAAATATCATCTTCAATCTGCTGTGCGCACGATGCAATATCAGCATATTGATTGTTAAGAGCTTCCGTCAGGTATTCAGCAAATTCAGACGCCGTCGTGGAATCGGTGATGTAAATGTTCATATTTTGAACGCCCGGTTCCTGATAGTCTGTTGCTTTGAAAACGTTAACGTTAATCGTTCCCACTTCAGGAGACTGGAATTGCAGGACGGTCATGTTGCCCGACATGCGTAACGCCGGATTGCTGTATACCAAAACCTTCTCGCCAGCGTTGAACGTAAAGACTTCGTTGTCGATAGCGATCTGGTCGCCGCTGAAGACGTTGAGACCTTCAGTTCCATAGAGCAGTTCGCCTGTCGTGCTCAAATCGCCGACAAAGTCGCTGCTTTGAGTTGTGAAGTCCAGCTTGAGCTGGAGGTTCGACAGACCGGCGTAATCGGACAAATCAATCTTCGCCTGATACCAGCCGCCGCCCAAATCGACAACGTCATAACCAACCTTGGAGGATGGTCTGTTGCTGTTATAGTAATTAATGT
>JAZUMX010000689.1:0-3963 GCA_045603865.1 Thermoguttaceae bacterium | reverse complement strand
AGAACTGGCGTTGAGCGTTCCGCTTTTCACTTCCAGCTTGCCGATTCCGCTGTTGCCAGCGATTATCTTGGACGCATTGACCGTTCCGCCGTCAATGGTAAGAGTTCCATCGCCTGCGGCATTGTAACCAAGGTGAACGTCTCTGCCAGTACTGTCAAATGTTGACCCTGACAAAACATTCATCTCGCCTTTTCCGGATTGCCCAATACGAGATGTATGATCCGGAACCGATACTTTCGCGCCGTTTTGCAGAGTTAACGTTCCGGTAGATCCGGTATGGTTTGCAACGTACAGGTATCCGTTAGTAGAAACGGTTGATGTACCGTCCACAACCAAGGTTCCAGTTCCGTAATTTCCAATCCCCATATCGCCATTAACATCAAGCGTCGTATTAGACAGCTTGGCGGTTCCAGTTCCTTTGTATTTATCGTCGGATTCGTTTCCGCCGATGTAGAAGCCGCCTTCTCTAATAGTAATGTCAGCGTTATTCGCATTGAAAGTTCCTGTACCGGCGTTTCCAACGAGAATTCGTTTTGAACTGATTGTTCCGTTGTCAAAGTTGAAAGTTCCATTGCCCGTGGCGGCAAAGCCGATCAAAATCTCGGGACCGTTATACGAAGAATCCGACATATTAAGAACGCCGGTTCCAGCTTGACCAACTCGCAAGGTGTGAGCGGGAAGATTAATTGACGAGCCATTCGTCAACGTAACGGTTCCATTCCCTGTTTCATTCTGTCCGATGTAGATGTATCCGGTTGTACTTTCAAGAGAAACGCCATCCCCAGTGAGAGTTCCAGTTCCGCTTCGTCCAACGGTAATGTCGCCTTTGGAAGTAATGCTGGATCCGTTGGTCATTGTAACAGTTCCAGTAGCGCCGGTATGGTTTGCAACGTAGAAAGTTCCGTCGTTGCTCATCTTTGTTGAATTCAACGTGAGCGATCCGGTACCGTAACTTCCAACGTTGACGTCGCCGGCAAAAGTTTGCTCAATGCCGGTAAACGTTGCCGTTCCGTCAGAACCCTCCTCATCGCCAAGGAGAAGGGAATTAGCCGTTAGCGTTCCGCCGGTCATGGTAAAATTGCCTGTAGACCCGGATTTGCTGGCAACAACAAGCCCCTTTGTACCAAGGTTGACAGCTCCAGACTCTAATGTGAGAGAGCCGTCGCCAGCGCGGCCGACTCGTAAATCATTGGATTGATACGTGAACGTTCCGCCTTTAACAACCATAGATCCTTTTGAACCGGCATCGTATGCGATGTTCGTCCAACCAGCGCTTTGGATGAATTCTCCTCCGAAAAGGTTAATCGTTCCTGTGCCAGCAGCGCCGATTCTCAGACCAGTACTGGAATTAACCGTACCGCCGTCCATATTGAGAGTTCCTTCTGTCCCTGAATTATGACCGATAAACAACTCCAGCGGCGTGTTTAACGTTCCGCCGGACATGTTGTATTCTCCAACGGCTCCCGATTTGTAACCGATTGACATGTATTTGTTGTCGCCATCGGAAATCGTGTTAAGTGTAACAGTTCCGCCAGTTTGATCAACAGAGCCTGCGGAATCGTATCCAACGCGGAATCTGCCCAGGAACTCCAAAGAGCCGTCTGAAATGGAAATATTACCACCGTTTCTCAAGGAGTAGTAGTTCTTTTTAACCAGGACGGAACCGCCGCTGATAGTAAGATTATTGTCTAAGTAATCGACTGTATTGTCTGAACCGGAAACGGTCAACGTACCGTTATTCATAACCGTCGTTTGACCAAGGTTCTGCAGACAGTTGGTAATGACCTTGATTTGAGCGGTGTTCCCCGTTCCGCCGATAATCAAGCCCTGAGAACCGGAAGGAACGGAAGGCGTCGTGCCGGAGTAGAGTTCAATTTCATTCCCAAACGTGTTTTGAACCCAAACGGTAGTGTCCGGCGACATAGGGGCGACAATGGTTGCAGCGTCAATCGACCCTGCGCCTTCGGCTGGAACGGTGACAACGTCTGCGTAAGCCCAGGCGGAGATTGTTACGACCAACAGTCCAACAAACAATCGATATGCGTTTTTCATAACTAGACCTATTGCGTAGGTAAATATAATTAAAAATAAGTGATGAATACAAGCCCCCTTTTCAGGAGACCTATATACACTAATACTACTTTACTATTTACCATTATAACATATATTTAAAAAGATTTGCAAACAAAAAGGGAAAAATAAAAGAAAAAGTAAAAATTAGAGTTTGATTATAACTGATATAACAGGCAAAACTGTTTATTTTGTTTTGTATATTGGAGGCAAAATGCTCTTACAGGATTAAATAAAAAAGCGAGAGTTCCGCTTTCGCGGCGCTCTCGCTTTGCGTTATTCTTCTGAGCTTTAAGCGTAACTACGCTCACTGCGTTTGCTGCGTTACCGCCTTTCAATTCTTTCTTTTTCGCCAGTACAGCAGCCTCGCGGCGCCGAGAATCAATAGCGCCCAGGTGGTCGGTTCCGGAATGGCGTTGGCGTCGCCAAAGGTAATTGACCCGTCCGCGTTGAGCCAGTAATGGAAGAGGATTCCTTCGTCGTTAATCAGCGTCAGGTTGACGTTGTCGACATTGTACAATTCTTCTGGAGCGTCGGCTATGAGCCAATCAAGCGTTACCACCTGACCAAGGAAGTCGTTGGCGTCGTCCAGGTGAACTGTCAGGTTGAGCGGATTGGCAAGCGTCAACTCTCCGTCAAAGCCGCTGAAGTCCAGCTTGTCCATGCCCGTCCCTTTGTCGGTTGTGTAGGCGTCCAGAAAGAGCGTACCTTTCAAAACAACTCTTCCATCGCCTTCAATAGCAACGGTAGTCGGCAATTCGTCATCATCATACCCGGGGTCAAGAATCGTTCCTTCGCCAACTTCCAGCCCGCCGCCGTTGAGTATTATAGACGCCATGTGAAGGTTAGTCGTTTCGCCCGGATTGTCAATCTTGACCGTTGTACCGGCGCCGTCGACTGTCAATTCGTCTAACGATCCCAGTTCAGAATTCGTCAAAACGAGCGTTCCGCCGCCTGTAACCGTCAAAGCGGGTTGTTGAGCGCTTCTCTTGGGGACGATGTTAATTGCTTCCCTTTGAGTAAACGTCGCGCCAGAACTGATGCCGATTGTCGCGTCGTTAGTCAGCGTAATTGGAACGCTGGAATCCAGACTCTTGACAAACAGCATTGCGCCGGAACCGTCTCCAACGCCTGCGATGTTAAGACTGCTCAGCTCACGAATGCCAGCGTAAGTGGCGTTGGAATACGTCGAATTGAGCAGCAACTGTCCTGTTCCAGAGATCGAAACGTTCCCGGAAGGCGAGCTGTCTGAACCGTATATAGCGTTGGTAATTTCAACGACGCCGCCGGTAATATTGAGTTGAGCGGAATCGCCAGCGTTGGCGCGCCCGAGTTTAATGTTCTTCGCTTTAACCTTGCCGCCAGAAACCTCAATCGTTCCGGTAGAATCGGTTCCTGTTGCAATGGTCAAAGTATTTGTCGTTGTAAAGACGCCGTTGGAGATTTCAATCGTTCCATTAGAAGATTTGCCAGTAGCAACGTCAATCGTATTGGTCGTTGAAAAGGTTCCGCCGGAAATCTTAAGCGTACCCACAGAGCTTTCCCCGGTTGCCAGAGCCACAGTTCCGTCGGTTGTGAAGCTGCCATTTGTCATGGTAAACTTGGCTGCTGATTTTTTGGCAGTTGCAATGTAAGTAGGTCTGCTATTATTGATCTGAACTTTACCGCCATTTAATTCCAACTCGCCAACAACGCTTTCTGTACCATCTTGACCAACATGCAAACCGCCGCTGTCGCCGCCGACCTGTACGTTCCCGCTATTGATAACGACCTTTGCAGAGGGCTTGGTATTATCAGAAGAAGCGACATTGCCGATTGTAAGCCGACGGGTAACATTGAGCGTTCCGCCATTGACTTCCAAATACGCTGGATCTGATTCCAAGTCGGAGGCCA
>JAZUMX010000688.1:0-2792 GCA_045603865.1 Thermoguttaceae bacterium | reverse complement strand
TTTTCCAGTACGACCACGTTCTTGCCGGGAGCGGATCAGACGATTACGTGGGGCGGCGTTTTGTCCGGCTCCGGCGCTATATCCAAAAACGGCGCTGGTACGCTGAAATTGTCTGGAACGAACACTTTTTCCGGCGGAATTACGGTTAACGCTGGTAAGCTTTTAATTACGGGCTCCTCTGTCGGAACCGGCACGACCATGAACAACAACGCTCTGATTGAATTCGCGATTGAGTCGGGAACAGTTTCAATCACTAACAACGTTGACAATCTTACCAACGGCGGCAAGACGATTAAAACAGGCGCTGGAACGCTTTCTACAAATAAATGGATAAGCGGTCAGGTTGAAGTACAAGAAGGAACGTTGAAGCTGACCAATGGTTTTGGCTCTGGCAAGCGGTTCAACGGTACAATCACCATTGCTCAAGGCGCTCTGTTAGATTGCGCGGCAAAAGATACGCTTGGGTACGGTTCAGCTAATACCGTTATGAATATTTACGGTACTATGGACAGTTCCGTGGATAACGAAACTCTCAATAACACAACGCTTCACATGTACGGCGGTACGGCTCAGGCAACCAGCGGCAGTACCTTCGACATTTTGAATGCGGGCGTGAAGTTTTATTCGTACGCTCTTACAGGCGCAACGGCAGAAGCCCCCACCGTTTCAACGATTTCACCCACGCTGCTTCTTCGTCATAACGGTACGCTTCCAATTGACACCGCCGCTAATTCGCAGTTGAATTTGACTGGCGAAATTACGGGATTGTATAATAATACACAATACACTTGTTCTATTACTAAACTTGGCGATGGAACGCTGAAACTTTCCGGCCCGAACTCCTATAAGGGCGAAACGATTGTTTCCGCAGGCGTTCTGGAATTAACCGGCGATGCGGTTGTCGCTAACGGTCTGACGACGGTAGGGGATAACGGAACGTTGGTATATAATGTGGCGGAAGGACCGTCGAAATTGCTGACGTTTAACAATTCTAACAAGTTAGTCAGTACCGGTACAGTAGAAAAGACTGGCGCTGGAACGCTGCAGATTTACGCTGCTTCAGCTGGACAGGTTGACGCCAGTCATTTCCTTGTTTCGTCCGGTCGTCTGGATATGAAAGAGTACTACAAAGGAACGCTGGAAGTCGGCAAAAAACTCGACGAAGGATATACAACCGCAACGTTTTCGCCGGGCAACTCAGTCGGCTCGTTGACAATTGACGGCGTTTTTACGCTCAATCCGGGTTCAACGCTGTTGATGGAGCAGGACGCCACCGGCATGGATACGCTCATCGCCAATCAGTTCAATATTGCTGACACCGCAATTGTTGAATACGTCTTTACGTCTATTCAGCCCGGCGCAACGTACGAAATCTTTAGCGATCCGAATGGTCTGGAAGGTAAATACGCCGACGTTAATTATTGGAGTTCGTTCCTGACGCCAGGAGACGATTATTACTGGAACATAACGATAGTCGGCAACTCCGTTTTCGCGTCTGTCGACTCCAACGCCGTTCCGGAACCGTCGACCTGGGCGCTGCTGATTCTCGGCGCCGCGGGACTGATGTACTGGCGAAAGAGAAAGTAATTTGGAGTGCGACGGCTCGACGTCGCTTTCATTACCAGAAACGCCGCTAGAATCGATTAAGGCTAATTCGTGCCATTAACGCAGGGACTATTAATCGACAGTAAAGATGTCGATATTATTTGAATAGTTCTAACGTTGCTGGCACGAATTGTTTTTATGAATATTCTCAACTTTTTTCTTATAAAAGCGGCGTCAAGCCGCCGCACTCCAAAAGCCCCCCTGTTTTTTTAAAAATTATTTCGAGTATAATAGAACGCAGAAAATTGAGTAATCGTTTTTTGTTCAAACCAACAGGAGAAATAACATGAAATCGTTTTCAGGAAACGCGCTGGCGATGATAGCGGCGTTGTTATGTATTTTCGGGATTGCAGCGGCTCAGGACGCCCCGGAGTCCCCTGCTCCGCTGGGCGACGTCTTGCGCGCGCCGTCGTATCCGCTGGTCGTACACGACCCGCTGTTTAGCATCTGGAGTTCCACCGACAATCCCGGCGACGCCTATACACGGCACTGGGCGGGTCAGGTTTCCTGCATTACCGTCATGGCGAACGTCGACGGCAAATCGTACATGCTCATGGGCAAAGCCCCGAGAGAACTCGAAGAAGGAGAAATGAAAACCGAAGTCGCTATTCTCAAGCCGGAATCCATTCGCGTTTGGGCGACCAATACGGTTTACACGTACAAGGCGGACGGCGTCGAGATTGTCATGCGGTTTCTGTCCCCCATCCTGCCGGACGATTTAATGATCCTCTCCCGTCCTGTTACGTACTTGACCTGGACGGTCAAAGCGACTGACGGCAACAAGCATGCGGTTCAGATTTACTACGACAGCACCGCGGAACTGGCAGTTCGAGACGTCAATCAGAAAGTCGCCTGGTCGCGACCGGCTTCTGAATCCATGACGGTTATGAAGTTCTGGAACGTCGAACAGCCGATTCTGGAAACCGCCGGCGACCGTCACAAGATCGACTGGGGGTACCAGTTCGTCGCCGTACCGAATCAGCCGGACGTCCAAACGGTTTTCGCCGCTGACGACGTCTCGCGACTGCAGTTCTATCAAACCGGGACAATTCCCGCCAAAGACGACAAGAAGTTTCCTCGTCAGGCGAACGACCGATGGCCCATGATCGTCGTCCGGTTCAGTCTGAACGAAGTCGCCGACCAGCCGATTGAACGTCGGCTGATGATCGCCTACGACGACGAGTACA
>JAZUMX010000687.1:0-3094 GCA_045603865.1 Thermoguttaceae bacterium | reverse complement strand
TTAGCAATTGTCAATTAGCAATTAGCAATTGACGCAAGCGCCTCAATTAACTACGCACTAAGCACTATGCAATAAGCACTATGCCTGAAAAACAGAACGCAAAAACCTTTGAACAAAACATGACGGAACTGGACAAGATTGTTCAGAGTCTGGAATCCGGGTCGATTACCCTGGACGAGTCGCTCAAGCAGTACGAAAAGGGCGTCGCTCTGATTCGCGCGTGCCATCAGCAGCTGGACTTCGTCAAACGCAAGCTGGAAGTTCTGTCCGGTCTGGACGAAAACGGCAACGCGATTACCCAGCCCATGGAAGACGAAGTTCTCGACAACGAGCAGAAAGTCAAAGCCCGATCCGCCCGCCGCGGCTACAAAAAGACAGAAAACGATACTCCACCGTCCGACGGTGGCGGCTTGTTCGATTAACGTGACATTTCGGAGTGCGGGAGCAAAGCTCCCGCTTTCTTTTAATCAAATCCGATTGAGTCTCGCTCCCTATCCCAATCCCAACTCCCATGAAACCAATCCCAACTCCCATGAAACACCCATTCTCCCTTCTGACGTCTGTTATTGTAACGGTTCTGCTTTCGTGGACTTCTTTTGCGTTCGCAGAAAGCGCTGTTGTAACGTTTGAAGATCTCGTAAAGCAGACTGCGGCGCGGGCGGAGTTGTGCGAGTACCCGTCGCCGGCGTATGCATGCAAGCAAGCCAGCAGTTACGACCGCGGGTCCGTTGCGCCTGACCAGCCGAACTGGTTTGCCAACAACGACGCCAAAAACTTCATTCGCGTTGAAAAGAATCCGGCGGCGGACAATCGAGAAGAATGGGTCATGATGGACGTTCAGGGCGCTGGCGCGATCGTTCGATTCTGGATTGCCGGCGGACAGTTTACCAGCAACATTTATATCTATATTGACGGGGCGGCTGAACCGTCGTTTTCCGGGAAGATTGACGAAATCGTCGGCGGGAAAGCTCTTGTCGACGGCGAGTTCTCCCAAGTTACCGCCACCGGGCGCAACCTGTATTTGCCTATTCCGTTTGCGAAGTCGATTAAAGTAACAGTCGACAAGGCGATGGAACAGCCGTCGTTGTACTATCAGATTAATTAACGATTGTACGAGGAATCGACGCAGGTCGAGTCGTTTTCCATGGGAAAGCTCAACAGCGCCAAGGCATTAGTCGAAAAGACGCAGTCGGAGTTCTATAAGCATGAAAACAACTTCTCGCCGGAGCTGCCCAAAGGCTGTTACAGAATCGACGCGTTTCAGGTTCGCGTGGAATCGAAAGACATTGTCAGCTCGCTGCGAAATACGGTTGTCAAGATGACGTTCGACGGCGTTGAAACCGTTTGGGCGCCGCTGGGCGACTTCTTCGGTTCCGGCGTCGGCGTCAATAAGTACAAAACGATTTTCACGCTCGTTGAAGGTTCCAACGATAGAAACGTCGCAGAAATGGTTTGCTATTGGCGCATGCCGTATCGCGAATCGGCGGTTGTGGAGTTTGAAACTCTTGCCGGTTCCAAGCCGGATATTCGCGCCAGTTTCGCCGTTTCCGAATATGTCTGGAACGAAAATTCCATGTACTTCCACGCGGACTGGCGGCAGGAACGCGGAATTCAAACCGTCGGCGGAAACGGGACAATGGACTGGAACTACAATACGATTTCCGGCAAAGGCGTTTACGTTGGGGACTGCCTGTCGCTGGTCAATCGGGTTAACGACTGGTGGGGCGAAGGAGACGAACATATCTACGTCGACGGCGAGACGTTCCCCTCGCATTTCGGAACGGGTACTGAAGATTATTACGGCTATTCCTGGGGCAAGCCGGAGTACTTCCAGAGTCCGTGGCGCGCTCAACCTCGGGCGGAAGGACCCGGCAGTTTCGGCAATGTAACAAATTTGCGGTTTCGCTCTCTGGACGCGATTCCGTTTACCAAGTCCTTTAAGTTCGACATCGAAATTTGGCATTGGAAAGCGACGACCGTTGACTATGCTGTAACAACGTTCTGGTACGGCGCGCCGGGAGCGAAGTCGGTTTCCCTGCCCGACTTGAAAACCTGCATGGAAGAAGCCGCCGCGCCGGTTGAGTACAAAACCCGCGTTCGTCTGGATTTCGGTTCCTTCAGCCTCGTCAACCAGCCCACAGGCGGAAACGCGGTTGTTCAAAACATGGAGGTTTTCCCACTGGGCAAATGGAAGAACAACCGTCAGCTTTGGTGGTCGAAAAACAAGCCCGGCGACCAGATTGAGCTGGAATACGACCTCAAGCAGGAAAACGCCTCGACGCTGGCGCTCGGTTTGACGCAGGCGGTTGACTACGCGGTCGTCGAGTTCTTCTGGGACGGCAAGAAAATCGGCGGATTCTACGATTTATACGTCCCGCGAGAACAGGGCGTGCGCCATCAGTTCGTTGAAATCCCGCTGGAAAAAGACCAGACAACCGTCGGCAAGCATACCATTACCGTCCGCATTGTCGGCAAGACGCGAGATTCGCTCGATACGATGTTTGGCATCGACGAGATTCAAACCAAATAGCGCTGCGGCAGCGCCGGGCTTTAACCGCTTCCATTGGGCGAGTCGTTTTTTCTTGCAACTCGCCCTTAATTTTGGGGGGATAAAAACTTAAAAATAATTTTGCCCCCGTCTCTGGTAAAAAATCTATTCTATAGTATAATGAGAAGGGAATTTTGGAAAGGCAGAGAATCCTCCGCCGCGGCTCAACGCGTCCGTTCCAGAATCCCTGCCCTCAAAACAGCTATTAGCTTCTAGCCTCTAGCTACTAGCTTTTGATGTTAGCTTCTGGCATTAAAAGTTATCAGCTTAGAGTTTCAAACGCCAAAGCTAATAGCTAGCAGCTAACAGCTAGCGGCTTTTAGGCGCTAGCCGAAGAAACCTAAAAAGTAAAGATTATATATGTCCCCCAACTCAGCGCTAAGCGATTTTTTCAAGACGAGCGTCGAACAGGTCAATTCGCAGCTTCGAGAATATCTCAAGCTGGACGAACGCTGTCCGGACTTGCTCCGTCAGGCGATGGACTATTCCCTTCTCGCCCCCGGTAAACGAATCCGCCCGGCGCTGGTTCTGTTGGCGTGTCAGGCG
>JAZUMX010000686.1:0-2375 GCA_045603865.1 Thermoguttaceae bacterium | reverse complement strand
CGATTTATTTTAGCTAGCCTAGGCTAGCTAAAATAAATCGAAACAATAACAAAAGTTTTTTGTGTCAACTTTTTTTCAGGACGACACAGCAGCGCTCGAAGATAATTCCTAATTCCGCATTCCGCATTCCGAATTACGCATTATCGCCTCAACCAGCCCTTCCATCGTATAGGGTTCAGCAATAGCGGCAACTGGAAACCCGTTTTTTTCAACGACGGCGGCTGTTATTGGGCTTATACAAGCGATTTTTGCCTTGCGAAGAGCGTCTCCGAGCATATTGATTGTTGACTGCGCTATGGCAGAACTGGTCAGAACGACCCAGTCAATCATGCCGGATTTCAGTTTATCCACGATTTCCGGATTGGGTTTGAGTACGTCTTCGCTTTTATAGATTACAATTTGCGTCGTTTCAATTCCAACGCTTTCCAGCTGGGGTTTGAGAACGTCCCGACCTCGGCTGGCGCGGAAAAGCAAAGCTTTTACAGGCTTTTGCTCATGCGTTCGCTTTTGAACGTCCGCAATTATCGCGGCGGCAAGATTTTCCGCCCGATATTCGTCAGGAACAATTTGAACGGACGCGCCTTGCCGTTCCAGTTCCCTGGCTGTCGACGCCCCAACAGCGGCAACTGAACAGGATTTAAGCGTTTCAACGCCATAACCGAGTTCCGCCAGACGGCTTAAAAACATATTTACTCCGTTTGCGCTGGAAAAAACGACATACGAATACTCCTCCAATCGCGTTATAGCGTCGTCAACTTCCGCCCAGGAATCCGGCGGCAAAATTTTTATCGCCGGCTGGAATACAACCTCAGCGCCCTGCTCTTCCAGCAAAAGCTGAAGTTTATCCGCCTGTCCTTCTGGACGAGTTACCAAAACGTGAACATTGGACAAACGATTTAAGTTAGGAGCATTAGACATAATAGGAGATTTGTTTTTCAAGGAAAAATATAAAAGTCCCTGAACCTTCGTTAGGGGGTTCTCGACAAAATTTCTTTTTTATATTATAATATAATTTTTCAAAAGATAAAGGAAGACCAAACAATTCGGAATTAGTAATGCGTAATTCGTAATTACGCAAAGCGTTTCACAAATTCAACTCGCAAAGCTGCTCAATAATTACGCATTACGAATTACGCATTACGCATTAATTTATCGCCATGTCAGACAGTAACAACGATTTATCAAAAGAAATTAACGAAGATCCGGGCGCTAATCCTCAAGACGATAAGGTCAAGGAAAACCCCTTTGCAATGACCGATGCCAAACGTCGTCGTCTGGAACAATTGTTCGACCACGCAACGATTCAGTACAATCAAAAGAACTACGATTACGCATCAGACTTGTACATTCAGTGCATCGCCTCTGACCCGGGCAACATGACCTACGTTCAGGCGTATCTGGAAAATCTTCGCAAAAAGTACAATAACAACAGAAAAGGCGATCCGATGGGCTTTTTCAAAATCGGAACGCCTCGCAAAGCCGCCAAAAAAGCTCTCGGAGCAAAAGAATATCAAAAAGCGTTTGAGAACGGTTTACAGGCTTTGCGCGTCAACCCGTGGGACGTTCAAACGTTGACAATCCTTTGGGAAACGTGCATTGAACTGGGATTCACCGAAACGCCCTTGGCGTACATGAAAATCGCCCTGGAAGGGAACCCGAAGGATATCGGCGTCAATAAATCTTTGGCGAACGTTTTGAAGTCACTCCATCGATTTAACGAAGCGATTTCCTGCTGGCGTCGAATTGAGCAGTGTTTTCCAAACGGAAACGAAGAAGCGGCTCGCAACATTACAGAGCTTATTGTCGCTAAAAACCGGTACGAAACGGGCGGACGAAACAACGAAGACAAACGAACTGCCGCCACAGTCGAAACGACCAGTTCCAGCGGCGAAAAGGTTCAGATGTCTCAGGAAGACTTCCTCAAAAACAAAATCAAGGAACGTCCAAAAGAGGCGGCTCGCTACATCGCCCTGGCAGACTACTACATCGCTCTGGAACAGTTCGACAAAGCCGAAGCCACTCTTACAGACGCCGTCAAGCAAACAGGCGAAACGGAAAACCGAGACCTGTTGGACAAGCTGGAAGACTCTGCTTTGCGTAACCTGCGTCAAAAGCTGGTTGAAATCGAACGTTCCAAGGGCAAGAATTCCGACGAATGGAAAAAGATGCGTATGGACCTCAACACTCGAGAACTGGACGTCTGGAAGGGACGCTGCGAACGCTATCCCAACAACCTGGCGTTCAAGTACGAGTTGGGGCTTCGATACAAAATCAATGGCGATTACAACAACGCCATTATGCAGTTCCAGCCCGCTCAAAACGAGCCGCGCCGTAAAGGCGTGTGCTGTCTTCAGCTGGGAATGTGCTTCCAGGCG